>CANRDH010000102.1 GCA_947629295.1 uncultured Clostridia bacterium | reverse complement strand
TAAGGAATTACAGTACGTCAAAGACTGCGACATTCACCCCGGCAAAAACAGGAAGTTACAGCGTAAGGGTAAATATTAAGGACGGCACGGGAACAGTCAAAACTAAAAACTTTACCGTAAAGGTTACTGCCAAAAACCTTGTCAACAGCTCAAAGCTTAGCTCGACAAGCATTAAGGCGGGTTCAAAGCTGACACTTAAGGCTGCTGCAAGCGGCGGAACTTCTCCGTACAAATATGCTTATTACTATAAAAAGTCGTCGTCTTCAAAATGGGTTACTCTTAAAGGATACAGCACAACAAAAAGTGCTTCTGTTATTCTGAAATCAAAGGGTACCTACAATGTCAGAATAGCTGTAAAGGACGCCTCAAATAAGACTGTTTACAAGACATATAACGTTAAAGTAAAATAACCTCAATATCAGTTTGTCTGATAACTGTAATTTTCTTGATGTTATTCAAAACAGGAATCTCAGAGAAAGGAATGGTTTGAATGAATTTAAAATTTTCAGGTCGTTTGCTAAGCTTGATACTGTCAATTACCCTTATAACTTCGATGCTTGGATTTTCAACAATATCGGTTAACTCTGTAAACAGCGGAAATATTGTTTTGATACAAATTACTGATGTTGTTAAGAAAAATGGGGTTTCGGCAGATTTGCTTGACGGAATCAATGCAAAGAGGAAGGCTGCCGGATTATCTGAATTGAGAATGACCAACACATTGCTCAGTCCTGCCACGAAAAGGGCAGCGCAGCTCACTATTTATTATAATAGTGAAATAGATTTGGAGGGTCAATCGTTCAACAGCTTATCAACAACTGATACCTACCGCCATGAGATTGTTTTAAAGACAACCAAAACGAGCACTGAGGATATTATAACCGAGCTGTATTCAAATAGCGAATATACGCAGGCTCTTAGCAAAAACGCAGATCTGGATGTGGGTATAGGTGTTATTGTAAATAACAGTGAAACAACTGCGAGATATATTTGTATAAGATTACAAACACGTTATTTGGCAGACGTGGCAATTACGTCATCTGAACTCAGAAATAAGGGTGATGTAAAGACGGATCCGTCAAATTATCTGACGGATATACAGACATATGCCGATATAGTAAGGCTCAATGGCTTGTGTCTGGTATGGAATAAATATGCTGTCAGCAATAACAGCATTACCATGAGAAAAGGGGAACAGGGCAGACTTTTGTACAGGGTTACAGGCTCATCTGCTTCTAAGCCGGTGTACATCCGTGCGTTTTCTTATGTGTCCGATGCCCAGACAGTGGTTAAGGATATATCTGCGGGCTCGTCCGGTACGCTCTCGGCTTTGGCGTCCGGTAATGCTAAAATAAAGGTAAGTATGCTTGGAAAGGGAACCAGTGCGGGCAAAACTGATGAAATATCGGTAAAAGTTTTGCCTGCTGACGGTGAAAAAGCAATAACGGCAAGTCTTTCACTTTCCGCTTCTTCAGGTTATGCGGGAACGGCTGTAACCGGAACAATTACTGCTTCAAACGGCACGGAGCCCTATACCTACAAAGTAAAATATACAGCTGATAACGGTTTGTACGGTGACATTTCGACAACAGGCAATACATTTAAGTTTACCCCGACTCTTAAAGGAAAATATACCATTACAGCTACTGTTACGGACAGTGATGGAAACAATGCAACGGCAGCTCAGACATACCAGGTTGCGGATCAGCTCTCGGTTACATTGAAATCAAATAAAAGCACTGTTGCACTCGGAAATACAGTTACCCTTACATCAAATGTCAGCGGCGGTGTGGCTCCCATAACGTATAAATATGCTTATGAAAACGGTTCGGTAATTCCAGGTACTTCAAATTCGGTTACGTTTACTCCGACAGAAAAGGGTGCCAAGACGGTCGTTGTGACAGCTACCGATGTCAATAATAAATCGGCAACCTCAAAGACTTCGTTTAATGTGGTCGACGCCATGAAGCTTTCGGTAACTGCGGACAATAATAATATTGCAATCGGTGAAACCGCAATATTGACCGCAAGCTGCACGGGAGGAGATACCATCAGCAGCTATACCTTTACCTGTACCGATAGTAACGGAGTGTTTGAGAAGCGTTATGTGGGGGATCAAAAGAATGTTGCAAAATTCTCCGCAAGCGTGGCAGGAAAATATACCATAAATGTAAAAGCGGAGGATGCAAGTCATAATACCGCTGAGACATCATATGTAGTTACTGTAAGTGAGCCGCTGTCGGTAACTCTCACGGCAAATCCTGTTCTGGTTTCCAAAAATCAGACGGTAACGCTTACAACTACCCCTACAGGCGGCTCAGGCTCCATAACCTATAAGTATGCTTATGATGACGGAACTTCTGTTTCGGGTACAGGTAAAACGACTACTACAAGCAGGTCAAGCGCCGGAACATACAAGGTAATTGTAACAGCTACGGACTCCGGAAAGCATACTGCTCTGGCGGAAGCACAATTTACGGTTGCGGATTCTCTTGAAGCAGTGCTTACAGCGTCTAAGGAAACAATCAATGTCGGGGATTCAACGGTATTGACGGCGGTTGCGGCCGGAGCGTCATCATCGGCAGCCTATACCTTCAGCGGTGCATCAGGACTTTCCGTGAGCGGAAATAAGGCAACCTTTAAGCCTGCCGCAGCGGGCGAATATACAATAAAGGTTACGGTAAAGGATGGTGCAAAGAGCGTAACGGCAGATAAGAAAATCAGGGTTTACGACAAGCTTAGTGCAACGCTTGCGGCAGGCAGTGAGCAGGTTGAATATAACAGCAGTTCGCCGAAAAAGGTTGTATTTACGGCTGCCGCAGCAGGCGGTGAGGAACCCTATAACTATAAATTCACATATAACGGTACCACTGTTGATAACGGTGTCAAAAGCGTTATTACAATACCGGCAAACCAATCCGGTACTTTTACGGTGTCGGTTTCGGTAACTGATAAAAACGGCTATACCGCCACCGCTCAGAAAAGTATTCAGGTAATTGAACCGCTTAATTATGTTGCTCTGAAGGACAACGGAACAAAACAGCTTGTGCTTGGTGAGTCGATAGAATTTACTGCAACTTCCACGGGCGGATTCCAGCCTATAACATATACATTCCTGTGCAACGAACAGGAATGTAAAAACGGCGGTCAGTTTACCATTACAAACGGAAATAAGCTTGTATTCAAACCTACTGCTGTCGGAACATATGTTTTTAATCTTAAGGCGGTTGACAGCAGCGGCAAAACCTTGTACGCAGGCGCCAAGAAAACCATTACGGTTATAAGACCCGAGGATAAGCTTAATATCACAGTCAGCGCTTCAAGCAACTATGTTCTTGTCGGAAAAAGCGTTACATTTACTGCGACAGTGAGCGGGGGTACGGCACCGTACAGTTATGTTTATAATTATGACGGTACAAAATCATCGAGTTCGAGCGCCACAAAATCATATTCGCCAAAGGCAGGTTCTCATACTCTGGAGGTAACTGTTACCGATAAAAATGGATCTACGGCGACAGCAAGCACGAAAATAGAAGCTACCGCCCCCTTGAAGCTCAGCCTTAGCGCGTCGAAAGAAAAGGCGGTTATAGGTGAGACTGTGACCCTTACAGCAAACGGTACAGGCGGTTTCTCCCCTCTGACCTATACCTTTACCGAAACAACCGGCGCTAAATTTACCTCAAGCGGTAACACAGCCACATTTAATCCGACCGCTGCCGGAACGTATACATTCAAGGTATCTGTCAGTGACAGTAAGGGAAATAAGAGTTCGGAGGTCAGCAAAACGATTACCGTTAAGGAGAAGCTTTCGGTAAGCCTTACGGCGACACCGCAGATTGTTGCGGTTGGCTCCTCTGTTTCATTGAAATCCGTTGTGACGGGAGGATTCACCACATACAAGTACAAATATGCTTATGCCGACGGTACAGCAATTTCCGGAACATCCTCAACCAAAAGTATAACGACCACAAAAGCGGGAAATTATACGGTAATTGTAACAGTGACGGATTCGGCAAATAATACGGCAACAGCGAGAGCAAGCTTTACAGTTACGGAAAAGCTGTCATTGACTGCGAAAGCTGATAAGGAAACAATGCTTGTCAATGATACGGCTGTAATAACGGCAAATGCATCAGGCGGAACATCGTCGCTTTCGTATTCGTTTACCTGTTCAAGCAGCAGTGTTAAGATAAATGCCCAGGGAAACAAAGCAACCGTAACAGCGACGACGGCAAATACAAGCGGATATACGATAACCGTTAAAGTTACGGATAATAACAATTCAAAGAATTATGCATCACAATCTGTAAAGCTCAAGGTTGCAAATCCGCTTACCCTTAAGCTTTCGGCAAGTCCGACCAATGTGACTCCCGGAAGCACTGTGACGGTTAAATCAACTGTCAGCGGAGGTTTCAGCGGTGTAACCTATAAGTACTCCTACAAAAACGGAGGTGCTATCGAGGGTACAACTTCTTCCGTTAAGCTTACACCAACGCAGGAGGGAACATATACGGTTGTTGCTACGGCTACGGATTCATACGGATATACCGCAACGGCAGAAGTAACTTTTTATGTAGCAAAGACCTTCGGAGTATTTTTAGAGATTGACAAAGAGAAGTTGGCGCTCGGCGGAACTGCAAATATTACTGCAACGGCAGCGGGCGGTTTGTCACCGGTGACCTATACTTATACGTCGGTTGACGGTCTTAAAGTCAGCGGAAATAAGGCTTCGTTTACGCCTACAAAGACGGGGGGATTCACGATCAAGGTTACTGCAAAGGACGCCACAGGTAAAACCGTAACGGCAAGCAAGACAATTACCGTTAAAAAGCCTTTGACGGTTAAGCTTACGGCAACGCCTGCATCTGTGGGAGCAGGCAATCCGGTAACCCTCAAGGCTGCGACGACCGACGGATTCGGCGGTGTCACTTATAAGTATAATTATAAAAACGGGGAAGCAATATCAGGAACAACATACACAACGAAGGTAACGCCGCAGACAGCGGGAACCTATACGGTTGTTGTAACCGCCACTGACGCGGGAGGATATACCGCAAAGGCAGAAACCACGTTTACGGTCCTTGCATTTACAGCAAATTTAAAAACCGCAAACACAGCTGTATGTGTCGGTGATACGGTAAGGATAACTGCATCGTCGGCAAACGGCGTATCAACATCGACATATACCTTTGACAGTATGCAGGGACTCACAACAAGCGGAAAAAGTACGGCAGTATTCAAGCCGACTGCAACAGGAACATTTACTGTCAGGGTTACGGCGAAGGATACAGCGGGTCATACTGCTGTTGCCACAGTAACACTTAAAGTTGCTGAAAAGCTTAAATATGAGTCAACTTTAACAATCAGCGGCAAGAATGTAAGTTCTTCTGCGACGGTCGCTGTCGGACAGAAGGTTACGCTTAACGGTTCGGCAAGCGGAGGATCGGGCATATATGTATACGGCTTCTATTATAAAAAGAGTACCGATAAGGCATGGTCTGAGGTTTGCAGTCCCTTCACGGTGGATAATACAACCTTACAGTTTGATGCTGCCGGCAAATATCAGATAAAAATTGAAGTTGTGGATATGGACGGAAGAGTACAGACAAAGACGTATACGGTTACGGTAAAGTAAATTATATGACATAGTATGGAGCTGTCGCTCAGGCTTATCAAAGCCCAATGCGGCAGCTCTCCGTTTTTGCTTTGCCTTAAAGTAAAGAGAATATCATTCGGCAGACCGATACCATACATATATCATGGCAATAAAAATCAGATATCCTCCGTAATTTGTCCGGAGGATATCTGATGGTGTTTAAGGTATTGTTTTTTTATATTTACTGATGTTTACGTTTACGGAAAGCCGATATAATAACTATTGATGCACAGAAA
>CANRDH010000101.1 GCA_947629295.1 uncultured Clostridia bacterium | reverse complement strand
GCGGGGGCACCCCGCTATAGTTCGGCAAGGTTGCGGACGGCAACATAAATGTCGGAAATTCTGTACCATGTCGGGAAATTGACAGTTCCTGTTACGGGAAGATTAAAGATCTGCTGAAAAAAGCGTACAGCTTCCTCGGTATTCTGACCGTATATGCCGTCAACAGCAAGCTTCGGTATAAGCGGATAGTTGTCGGAAATTGCATTAAGCTGATTTTGTAGGGCACGGACATTACTTCCGCTTGAGCCTACACTTAACACTCCGGGAAATGATAACGGTATTCCCTCAACGCTTTCAGCCTGCCTTATGACAATATCTCTGCCGTAATAGGTCTGTAAAATTCTTTGTGCCGAATACCCCTGGTCGGCAAGCTCCTTTGACCCCCATTGACTTAGCCAGCCGTCACGCACAACATTAATTCCGTCACTGTATTGAGCAAGCAGGGGCTGAGATATACTTTCCCTTGTGATATACATAGTAAAAACTTCGTCCACTACATCGGAAATTTCAGAAAAGAAATTTCTTCCGTATGTGAATGCCTGATCATATGCCGTAGAATTTGTTACTGTAAAATCATACCCCTTTCCTCGATACCATTCGGTATATACACGGTTAAGCGTAAAGGAAACAATGGCTATGACATTTGCTTTTATGGCTTCCCGCGGCCATGTAGCGAAAATTTCCGAACTTGCAACATTTTTGATATAATCTGTAAAGCTTACGGTATAATTTGGTGCGGAACTATCACTCGGAACACCGGCATGAACAACAATAAGGCTCGGTACAACGGGTCTTGCAAGAACAACCGTTCCCCCCGCATCAGGTAATTTTTTTGTTTCCGATTCCGGTATTTTTTCGGGCATTCCTCCCATAATAGCAGGATTGGGGATATTAATATCATTACTTTGTCCCGGAAAAATAATATTCTGAAGTGATGTTGTGTCCTCATATACCTGTACATTGTCTATTCGGGTTATATCCCCGTCCGTATTCTGAGCCGTAATATCATATGCACCGAAAGGAAGGGCACTGGTTTGCGAGGTACCCTCGGTGTCGGGTGATATTTCACTCTCAGGGTCTGATACGGTTTCCGGAGGTGTTGTGGACAATACTTCCGGTGGTGTGGAAAGGAGAACAGGCGAAAGCTTTCCGTCACTGTCCGTTACTCCTTGAGAAATCACTTCCCCATTGTTTGCCCTTCTTACCGTGATTTGTACATCCGGTGCGGGTCTGCCTTCCGAATTATTAAAGGCTGAAACAACAAGCGTACCTATAGGCAAATTACTTCCTCCTATCCTTCTCTTAAGAAATTAAAGGTATTGTAAAGATTAAGCTTACCATAGCCCCATTTATTGTTGGGATATTCTAAAGTCTGCTCACGAATGGCACCGCCTATGAAAAGGTTCCGTATGATATCCCCATTCATTCCGGGGGCGTTTCCCTTGATGATACCCCATTCAAGCAAAAGTGCGGCGGCTCCGGCAGTTATTGCGGCGGATACGCTTGTTCCCGTCATGGTTCCCGTACCCTCCGGATATATTCCTCCGACACGTACACCCGGAGCGACAAAATCAGGTGCGATTTTCGGCTGCCTTGTCGGTCCCCATGACGAAGATACAAGCAGGCTTCCGTCAAAGCTGTTATATGCACCGCAGGTAATGGTTCTTGCCGCCGCCGCCGGATAGACTATTGTGTATTCAGGTATCGGACTGAGAAATTCCACCGAGGGATCAACTTGTCCGGTTATCGGCAGCCATGCCCAATAGCTTCCATCAATAACCTCATCGCCGTAGAGAGTTATTTCCCATATGCCCTGGGTTGCCTTGTCAAGACCTACCCATATTGTATCGGTAACATCTCTTGTATATCTTATTATAATAGTCGTGTCTTCAAGAACAAGCTTTTCGGAATAGGATTCACCGGCTCTGAAAGGCTTTCTTGCCATAATTTCTCCTGTGGGAGATGTAACACTTACAGAAATTCTGTCAAATGCAGGATTGATTATAAGTGTGCCAAAGGAAATACCCTGTTTTCCGACCTTGATATTAATAGTATCCGTTCCATCATCAGGTACTTTACCTTGTGTATGATGTTTTGCATTGGATTCATTCCCCGCAGCTGTAACAAAGGCAAAGCCGGTGCGTTGAGATATAAAGGAAATATAATCCTCGAAAAGAGTATTACCGTCATGCGCTGAGGTATTTGATCCCATTCCTATCATAACAACAGCCGGCATCTGCATTTCGAGTGCTTTATCAAGAATATATTTTACTCCCAGAAGGAAATCGGAGCTTTCGTAAAGAGTGGGGTTATCGTTTGAAAGCAGATATTTTTCAATATAAAATTCCCTTGCCTTGCGAAGCTTTACACATATAAGATTTGCAAGCGGTGCCGCACCTATATAATTATCGTTGGTATTTGCAGCGGCAACCGATGCCATGAACGTGCCGTGTCCGTCCTCGTCAATGCTCGGTATAACGGAAAGGGGATCGTCGGCTGCAAGTGCGTCATTAATTGCATCCCTATCATATGTTGAGCCGAAATAAACACTTTCGTCATGTTCGCCGTTTATCGTCTGATCCCATAAGCCGAGAAGCTTAGTTGAGCCGTCCTCATACCTGAAAGCGTCAAGTGTATAGTCGATCCCTGTATCAACAAGACCTATGATAACACCCTGACCTGTAAGATCAAGAAACGGCTGACCGAGAACTCTTGTTATACCTGCGCTGTCATTACTGCTTATATCGACAGGCGACATTATTTTCGGTGCAAACAGCATGAAATCTCCGCCAAGCTCTCTGTATACCTGCGGTATATTTCTTTCATTCGTATATACTACAATATAATCATTGGCGAGTCTTGTCCCGAGGTGCAGATACGGCCGCTGCTGTACATACTCAAGAAAGGTAGGTGTTGCAAGAGCCTGAAAATCTACAGTTGTGGGAAGTTTTACAAATTCGTCAAGAGGAAGAAGATCCTCTTCATCAGCCATCAGTTCCGGTATAAGATCACCCCCATAATATTTTTCATTTCAGAATTTCCGCTATGGATGCCGCCGCACATAACCTGCCGTAACCGAAAATCGGGTTGGGGTATCTGACGCCGTCAGTACGTATTGCCCCGCGCCTGAGATAAGCTTTGATACGCTCGCCATACATATAAGGTGCATTGCCCTTAACAATTCCTATTTCCATCATAAGAGCTGCCGTCCCAGTCGCAAACGGTGCGGCAAAGCTTGTCCCCGTATAGCTGTCATAGCCACCTCCGATACGCGGAGCCGATATTCCGACAGCAGGAGCGGTTATATCGGGTATAGGCAGAGCTAAATTTTCAAAACCTCTGCCCGAAAATTCCGCCGCACTGTCAAGAGAATCATTATATCCGGCAACACTTATCACCTTTGCTGAGGTTGAGGGAATGGTAAGCGTTCCGAAATTATCAGGGGCGGAAAAATATGTTCCCGTTGTTACTTCCTCAACTGTCGGGAGCCAGATATTGAATTGTCCGTCAACAATGGAATCGGCTCTCAGACGAAGAAGCCATACTCCTGCTTTTATAAAATTACCCTCTGTTGCTTTTACATCGAAAAATATTTCCTGAGAAACACTGTATCGTGTCGGTTGGTTATATATTACGTTTACGGTAAGCTCCCGTGTGCTGAGAGTACGTATTCTGTTTTCCTGTGTGACTATTCCCGTTGTGGCCCCGTCAGGAAGAATTAGCTCGACGCTGATATTATCAGTAAAATTTTTCCACATGGAAACATAAAACCTGTTCAGACCTGCGGCAGTGAAGAATTCTACATTTTTTATCTCACCGCTGTTTATGATACCGAAATAATGATGTCCCGAACCGCCTTCATTACCTGTCGGTATTATGATAGAGGTTTTCCATAGGTTACTCATTGCGGTGATATATTCCTCAAACAAAGAATCACCGAGGTGTGCGCCCTCATTCATTCCGTAGCTGATATTGATTGCAATAGGCTTTGCAAATGAGCGGGCCTTGTCTATTACATATTTTATTGCACGCATAAGCTCCGTTGACCTTGAATAATCATTTCCGGCAGGCAGAACTCGAACGGCGATTATATCCGCTTTCGGAGCAACTCCAATCTGAAACGGGTCGGAAATTCCTCCGCCGGCTGCGATACCGGCAACTGCCGTTCCGTGTCCTTTTATATCAAGCTGACCGGTCACGGCTATAGGATCGGGAGAGGCAAGTGCGGTATTTAATTCATCGCTTGTATATTCTTTGCCGAAGGTAAAACCGTCCGGCGGCTTTCCGCTTCCGCTCTGGTCCCAGAATGCAAGTATTCTTGTAAGTCCATCAGGTGTGCGGAAATCAGGGTGTGTATAATCAATTCCGGTATCAATAATACCAACGATAACGCCCTCACCCGAAAGATTGTATCCGTTTTCCGATTGTGCGGTTACAACACAGGTGGAAATCATATTGTTGAGATTATTTATATACAATTCCTTTGGAAGCTCTATATCCTCTATTGCTGTTATTTCATAGAGGGAATCAACCGTATCGGCAGATACAGTAACAACAGCAAAGCCCTGTCCGAGATCCTCAACGGCAGTTACAGACGGTTCGCTGTTAAGCTGCTCACGAAGCTGTGAGATATTTCCGTTGTATTTTATTATTATATCAATGGTGTTATTGTCCGGCAATGGCAGCAACCTCCTTTGCGGCAGCAGTATCAAGCAGACTGTCATATGAATAAAGCATAAAGCCGTCCGCTCCTATTTCCCTTCCGAGCTTCATCTGTGAGAGTATGTTATCGTCCTTTAAAAGCCATGTTCCGCTGTCGGCGTCGGTTCCGATTTTGTACAGTGCAAGACCGAAATAAAGCTTGATATTCTTTTGTGTAGTCATTTTCCTCCATTGCTCAGCCGCTGTTTTATAGGGGAGCGTGGGGTGACTTTCGCTTATATAAAGCTGAGGGCATATATAATCTGCATATCCGAAATAAGCGCACCATTTGAATACATCGGCGCCCATTTTTACATCATTATCGGTATTGCACTGAGGTGATATACCGAAAACACAGCCTTCCTTTTCATGTACGGCACTGTACAGTCCCGAAACAAGCATATTTATATTTTCCTGCCGCCACTCTTTAAGGCTTAGGTGTTCCTTGCCGCTTTCCTTTTTATATAAATTATATTCCTCTTTATCAAAATCTCCGCTGTTTTCGGGATAAAAATAGTCATCAATCTGAAGACCGTCAATATCATAATTTTCTGTAATTTCCCTTGCACCGTCAATGATAAGCTTTCGCACCTCAGGATATGCAGGATTGAGGTATATACCGTCGCCGCTTGAAAATGTATACCGGTCATTTTCTTTTATATCATCATTTTTCCATATTGTATATGGGTTATCATCTGCAAGGGGTTCAGGTATTTCCTTACTTTGTATCCGAAGGGGATTAATCCATGCATGAAATGACAATTTGTATTTATGTGCGGTTTCTATTGCAATTTCAAGCGAATCATAATCAATTTTCCCTCCCTGAACTCCGGCTATTATATGGGAAGTAGGGAAAAGATCCGATTTATATAGTGCGTCGCAAAACGGACGAACCTGAAAAATAACTGTATTTGCTCCGATATCATGTATATTTTTCATGATTTTATCTATCTTTTTACGATATGTATTTTCACTTCTGTCAGTGCCTCCCATATCTATACTCATATACGGAACCCAGACTGCCAGCATTTCATTTTCTTCTGTTATGCTGTTTTCACTGCTTTCCTGATGATTACTTACCTGAGAAACAGCGGAATTATCCATTTTGGAATTTACCGAAGCAGTCGCATCATCCTTTTTTTGAAGTACGGAAACGGCGGCAACACTACCGAAAAGCAGTATAATTGCAATAAGCAGGGGAAAAGCA
>CANRDH010000100.1 GCA_947629295.1 uncultured Clostridia bacterium | reverse complement strand
AATACTATATCAGGATTAAGACTGTTTCCGAAATGGGAGCAGTCTTTTTGATTTGAATAAATATATCACATATCGGTTTGACAATATCTTATGAATTTGATAAAATAATGTTGATTATGCTATCGTATATCTTATCGGAAAAGGGAGATCATTATGGAAAACAGAGATATTATTGAAATTGCAAGAGAGCTTGGCAGACAACTGCAAAAGGAAGAAGCTTATATAAAATTCAATATGGCAAGACAGGCTGCGGATGAGGATAAGGAGCTGCAAAAGCTTATAACAAGGTTCAGCGCTGTCCGTGCCGAGATGTCGGAAATGACGGCAAAGCCCGATGACGAGCGTGACCCTGATGCCGCAAGAAAGCTTGGTGAGGATATGAGAAGGGTTTATGCCGAAATAATGTCCAATGAACGCATGATAAATTATAATAAGGCTAAAGACGATTTTGATGTAATAATGAACAGAATTTCCGCGATAATACAGAAATCCTCCGAAGGAGAGAACCCCGACACGGCGGATTATACGCCGTCATGCAGCGGAAGCTGTGCGACGTGCGGCGGCTGCGGATGATAAAAAACGGACGAAAATTTACAGAAATAAGGGTCTATGATCTATACAGGAAGATAAAATAAGGGCGGTGAGCGGATTGGCTGAAATTTCTCCGATGATGAAGCAATATCTTGAAATAAAGGAAAATTATAAGGATTGCATACTTTTTTACCGTGTGGGAGACTTTTATGAGATGTTCTTTGATGATGCAAAAACCGCACAACAGGAACTTGAGTTGACGCTCACGGGAAAGGACTGCGGACTTGAGGAGCGCGCGCCTATGTGCGGTGTTCCTTTCCACAGCTATGAAACCTATGCGGCAAGACTTATTGCAAAGGGCTATAAGGTAGCTATATGTGAGCAGACGGAGGACCCCTCAAAGACAAAAAAGCTTGTAAAGCGAGAGGTTATAAGAGTGATAACTCCCGGAACGGTAATGGAGCAAAGTATGCTTGACGAGGGAAGCAATAACTTTATATGCTCCGTCTATACTCAGAAAAACAAGATCGGTATAGCCTTTTGCGATATTTCTACCGGAGAACTGTATGCAACACTTATTGATGCCGAGGACAGCGAGGGAGCCGTTAAGGATGAACTTCTCAAATATTCTCCGAGGGAGCTTCTGATAGGCGGCGAGACAATCCGTTTCAAAACACTTGCCGCATTTATAAAGGATAAGCTTTCCGCCTGCGTCAATATGCTTGATGATGAGGCTTTTTCATATGCGGATGCCGAAGAAACAATAAAAGAACAGTTTTCCGGAAAAAGCATTGACAGTATGGGACTTACGGATATGCCGCAGACGGTTTCCGCAGTGGGTGCGCTTATATCCTATTTGGAGAAAACGCAGAAGGTCGGATTGGAGCGCATTAATAAAATCGAGCTTTACAGCGAGGAGCAGTATGTCCATCTCGACTATAACACAAGACGTAATCTTGAGCTTACAGAGCCGCTTAACAGTAAAAATAAATCCGCTTCCCTGCTTGCCGTACTCGACAGAACAAAAACTTCAATGGGCAAAAGGCTTATCAAAAGCTATATTGAAAAGCCGCTTGCTAATATCGGAGCAATAATGAAAAGACAGAATGCGGTGTCCGAGCTTTATGACAATGTTCAGATGAGAATGAATCTGCGTGAAGCACTTGTAGGAATGTTCGATATACAGCGTGTCATAACAAGAGTGGTTTACGGTTCGGCAAATGCAAGAGAACTGCGCTCCCTTTGCGGTGCATTAAAAAGACTTCCCGGAATAAAGGGAAGCATAGCCGGAGCAAACAGCGGACTGCTCAATGAAATGCACGGCAATATTGACTTGCTTATCGATATAGTTGAGCTTATAGACAAAACTATCGAGGAGGAGCCTCCGTTTTCCGTCCGTGAGGGCGGAATGATACGGGAAGGCTGTTCGGAGGAGCTTGACAGTCTGCGTACGGATATGAAGGGCGGAACCGAGCTTATGGCTAAAATCGAAGCCGAGGAGCGGGCTAAAACAGGAATACCAAAATTAAAGATAGGATACAACAGGGTGTTCGGTTATTATATCGAGGTATCAAATTCCTATAAAAATCTTGTTCCGAAGGAATATATCAGAAAGCAAACACTTACAGGCGGCGAACGGTACATAACCGAGGAGCTTAAAAACCTTGAAAGAAGAATACTCGGTGCAAAGGACAGAGCAAATGAGCTTGAATATGCAATATTTGAAAAGGTAAGAAATACAACGGCGGCGGCAGTAGACAGAATTTCTTTGTCAGCGTCGGCTGTGGCAGTGCTTGATGTAATGGGCTCGTTTGCGCAGGCGGCATTCGATAATGACTATTGCTGTCCGACTCTGAACAATAACGGAGAGATACACATAACCGAGGGCAGGCATCCTGTCGTAGAAAAGCTGGTAAACGATACAAGATTCGTTCCTAATGATACAAATCTAAACCTCAGTGATGAAAGAGTTGCTATTATTACCGGTCCCAATATGTCCGGTAAATCTACATATATGCGTCAGACGGCGCTTATTGTTCTTATGACTCAGATGGGCTCCTTTGTCCCGGCAAAAAGTGCTGATATATCCATTGCAGACAGTGTGTTTACGAGAATAGGGGCGTCGGATGACCTTTCAACCGGTCAGTCTACATTCATGGTCGAGATGAATGAGGTTGCCTATATTATGAAAAAGGCTACAAGAAACAGCCTGCTTATTCTTGACGAGATAGGCAGAGGTACATCGACCTATGACGGAATGAGTATAGCAAGGGCTGTGCTTGAATATGTTGCCGATATAAAAAAATTGGGTGCAAAGACCCTTTTTGCTACCCATTATCATGAACTCACGATTTTAGAAAATAAGCTTAAGGGCGTTAAGAACTATAATATAGCAGCTGTAAAGCGTGGGGATGATATTACCTTCCTCAGAAGAATAATTCCGGGTGCGGCTGATGAATCCTACGGTGTAGAGGTTGCAAAGCTTGCGGGACTTCCCGACAGCGTTATAGAGAGAGCAAAGGTAATACTTGAGGAGCTTGAGCGAAGCAGTAAAAGAGTACAGCGGCAGACAAAGAAGAAATCGGAGAAGCACGAGGAGGAAATGCAGATAGCATTTGCACCCAAGGATACCCCGATAGAAAAACGGCTGAGAGAAATCGATATAAATACTCTTACGCCGATTGAATCAATGAATATTTTATTTGAGCTTGTTAAAATGCTCAAAAATTAGGAAATTTCCGGCAGAGGGGGGCGTGAAAAGTGGGAGTGGTAAACGTATTGCCTAAGCATATTGCGGAGCTTATTGCGGCAGGTGAGGTCATAGAAAGACCCTCGTCCGTGATAAAGGAGCTTGTTGAGAACAGCATAGATGCCGGAGCAAGATCCATAGCCGTTGAGATACAAAGAGGCGGAATAACATATATGCGCGTTACCGACGACGGTGGAGGAATTGAGAGCGACGATGTCAGAAATGCATTTTTGCGCCATGCTACCAGTAAAATTTCCGTACAGGACGACCTTGATGCAATTGCCACATTGGGTTTCAGAGGCGAAGCACTTGCGTCTATCTGTGCTGTTTCCAAGGTTGAAATTATCACTAAAAGCAGTAAGGAGCAGGACGGTACACGCTATGTTATAGACGGCGGGGAGGAAAAATCGTTTGATATAACGGGCTGTCCGCAGGGAACGACAATAATCGTCAGGGATATATTTTATAATGTACCCGCAAGGATGAAATTTCTGAAAAAAGATGCTTCGGAGGGAAGCGCAGTTTTTGTTCTGCTTGAAAGAATGGCTTTATCTCATCCCGAAATAAGCTTTACTTTTATACGCGACGGAAAACAGATAATGAAAACCCAAGGCGACGGTAAGCTTGAGAATGCTATATTTCAGATATTCGGAAAGGAATTTTCAGACGGCCTTATACCTGTTTCATACAGCAGGAATAATATTTCTGTAAAAGGTTTTGTAACAAAGCCTGTATCGTCTGTCAAGGCTAACCGCGCCATGCAGATGTTTTATATAAACGGTCGTTATGTTCGCTCGAAAACGGCGGCGGCAGCACTTGAACAGGCTTATAAGGGCAGTATAATGGTGGGAAAATATCCCTCGTGTGTTTTGCTTATTGAAATGCACTGTTCGATGCTTGACGTCAATGTTCACCCCGCTAAGCTTGAGGTGAGATTTACAAACGAACGTCCCGTTTTTGAGAGTGTGTATTATGCTGTTCACAGTGCAATAATGAATTTTGACACTAGGAATGAAGTTAAGCACGCAGGGGAAATACGGATAAAAAGTCCCGAGCTGCTTATTCCACCTACAGATAAAGCTTCACAGCTTAATTTTTATTCAAGGCTCTCGAAAGGCAGTTCTTATCCGTCAAGCGATAATAATGACGACGAGCCGATTATAGCTGTTCCCGGAGTTAACTCTATTGATGATGTTATTTTGACAGATGAGCGTGCGGAGGCTCCCTCAAATGCAGTGGTTCAAAAGGTGAATCTTGTCGCTGATTATGTTATGGCGGACAGTGAGAATGTCACAGGGGAAAAAGGGGTCGAGGAAAAGGCGGCAAAAGAGGACGATGAAGAAATTATATTGAATTTCCGTAACAATAGTGAGGAAGAAGCGGAACGGGCTCCAGGCAACGATGATATAAACAGCGGCGAGGCTGATGAAATGCCCGCTGCCGTAAAATATATCGGTGAGGTATTCAGCACATATATAATTTTGGAATATGACAGTGACAGGATAATGTTTATAGACAAGCATGCGGCACATGAAAGGCTTATCTATGAAAGGCTGAAAAAAGAGGACAGGGGAAAGAATGCACAATTCCTTCTTTCTCCGGTGTCCGTTACGCTTGATGCCGAGGAATGTACTGCTGTGCTTGAAAATAAAGATATGTTATCCGAAGCCGGCTTTGATATTGACGGATTCGGCGTAAGAACGGTGCTTATACGTTCGGCACCGGTTATGCTTGAAAATGAAGATATAATGCAATCGTTTTCCGAGATTGCCGATTATCTCTGCAAGCATAAAAAACTCAAAATATCCGAGAAAATGGAATGGATATATGCCAACACCGCTTGCAGGGCTGCTGTAAAGGCAGGAAATGTAAACAGCAGGGAGGAACTTATCGAGCTCGTTCGCAGACTTGAGGAAAATCATGATATAAGATACTGTCCTCACGGAAGACCGATTTATTTCCTTATGAGCAAAAGAGAGATAGAGAAATCATTTGGAAGAATACCATAGAAGAAAAGAAATTTATGTTTTTTTATTATTTTTTACGGTAAATACCTGATATATGTGTTGATTTACAGCATGAAATCTGGTATTATAGAATTATGATTATTTTGAGGGGTGAGCCGTATGTCAGAGGCTGAAGTGAAGGATATGGAAATGACAGTGGCTGAGGACGAAACAATAATAACAAATTCTAAGCTTACTCCGGAAGAAGAGATTGAATTTTTACGGCGGAAGCTTGAAGAGGCAGAGCTTGAGGCTACGGATAAGGGCATTGCGCTTATTGAGATGACCGCCGCACGGAATGCGCTGTATAAATCGCTTCAGGATACGCAGATGCGTCTGGCGGAGGCTGTCGGTCAGCATGAAAATGACATGGAAGCGTACCAGAAGGAGCTTGATATCCGACTGAGCGAAAAAAGGAAGCTTCAGGAGCAATATGACGCTCTTGTTATAAAGGCTAGGAGATATGATGAGCTTCAGGAAAGTATAGTAAAAATAAAACTCAAGGCAGAGGTCAGGGCGCACGGAGTTATAGACGAGGCTCAGGAAAAAGCAATGGATACAATACTGCTCATTGAGGATATAGAAAAGGAAATACAGCTTTTCAGGGAGGATCTTACATATCTCAGGCGTGATATAAAAATAGGAACGGTAACGCTTGATGACAGGTTGGAGAATATATATCTGCGTCTTTGCAAAAATCTTGACAGACTCACGGAAATCAAAGAGAATTTTTATATAAAGAATTCTTTGCCCCTCAATGATGTAACATCGGTTGCGCAGGGAAATGCACCCCTCATAAAATATCCGGAGCCGGAAAAGCCGACAGAAGAATAATTTGGCACGCCGCAGACTTACAGTATT
>CANRDH010000099.1 GCA_947629295.1 uncultured Clostridia bacterium | reverse complement strand
AATCGTTGTAAATCATCAATATTTCTTTGTGCGGGGGTAAGGTCATAGTAATATATCCCGTCTCCGTATTCAGCCTTTGGTCTGACGCCGTTTTTCTCTCCGAAAACGTCACCCGACAGCTTATCTTCTGTATCCATATACTCACCTACGCTCGCTTTGCATTTTAATTCTCCGTAATCAGCAGGGTGAATGTCAAGAATAGTTATTTTATCTATTCATCATTCCGAACGCAATAATAATCCACGCCGGCCCATGCGTCAAGACCGTCAGCCTGAGAAAATTCTACTTCACAATACAATCCATCTGACTTCTGAGTTACTCAGTTTCCATAATTATAGCATAAATAAATATAAAATTCTACATAATTGATATAAAATTTCCACAATAAAGACAATCCTCCGAAAATATGCATAATCCCGTAATCACAAAGAGTAATATCGCTTACATTGCAGCCTGTTTACGAATTGATGTCACCATTTCTGTATGCTTCAAGCAATTCATAAAGATCATCAATTTCCTCCTGAATTTTCTTGCCGTTATCAGTATGCTTTACCATCATACGGTGGTTCTCCGTTTCAACATTTTCGGAGCTTGAAAGAATATCCTTATTTTCCTTGAGTGCATTATCTATACTTTCAAAGGGCTGATGCGCCTTAATACGCAATCCATGGGAATTGTAGATCAACGTATATCCCGCAATTCCTGTTTTTTTATGATAATCTCTGCAAAATCCGCCATCAATAACAATCAGCTTTCCGTTTGCCCTTATCGGCTGCTCTCCCCTTGCAGCCAAAACAGGAGTATGACCGTTTACAATGTGGGATGAGGGAGAATAGATATCAAATTCACGCAGAATCATATTGCAGGTCTTTTCCGTATGATAAAATTCATAATAAGGGTCTGTTTCCTCCTCCCATGCCGACTTATCGTCTATAAAATAACGCTCGAAGCTTTTTATAGTTCTTCCGCATAAGGGAGATTTTTTTCCGCACCACAGATACCACATAAAATCAATTTCATCTCTGTTCTTATGATTCCCGAAATATGCGTGTCTTACAATCTTTTCTGCGATATCGAAATATGATTTTCCCTTAAGTATTTTTCCGAAAAGCTCTATCCCGTAAAAATTCCCGTTTCTGTCAAGCGGAACACAGCCATGATAGAGTAAATTAGCGTTAAAGCATTTATACATACTTCCCTTATCAAATAAAAAGGTAATATGACGTTTCAGTCTGATACTGTTTACAAATGATTCTCTTAGCTCAGCTATTACTGCTTTTTCTTCCTCCGTCAATTCATAAGGAGAATTTTTGTCAAGTGTCGGAAAATCAGTGCTATTCAGCTTATACCTTATTCCCTCCGATATTACCGTATATGTATCGGTATCAATTTTATCGAGCAGAAGTCTGTCGTCCATCCGGTATTCGGGGTGTCTTGATATAATCTGCCCCTCAAGCTTAAACTGTATGATCGATATTGCTTTCATCGCCGCTTCCATGGGGTCGTTTGCCTTATATCTGCTTTCGGCAAAAAGAGTAAGCCTTCTGAGGCTTATGCCGTATCCGCTTTCAAGTATTCGTACCGTCCTGTATTTGATGCAGCTTCGCACAACATTCGCAGCGCACGCTTCATTTCCGGCTGCTGCCCCCATCCATAACATATCATGATTTCCCCACTGGATATCCAGGGAATGATATTCCATCAGTAAATCAATTATCTTATCCGCATTTGCTCCCCTATCAAAAATATCCCCGACTATATGCAGATGGTCTACTGCAAGACGCTTTATAAGTCCCGCAAGCGCAATAATAAAATCATCCGCACCTATGCTTATAATGGTATCGAGGATTTTACGGTGGTATAAAACCTGATTATCGTCCTCGTCCTTCTGTGCATGAAGAAGCTCATCTATAATGTAGGCGTAGTCCTTCGGCATAGCCTTTCTTACTTTGGAGCGTGTATATTTTGATGAAAGAATTCCTGCTATTTCTATCATACGGTTGATAATAACTTTGTAACGGTCATCGCTTATCCCCCTCTCCTTTTTAATAAGGCTCAGTTTTTCGTGCGGATAGTAAATTATTGTGCAGATTTCCTCCCTTTCGCTGTCCGATATTGTATCTCTGTACAGCATATCGACCTTTTCCTTGATAACTCCCGAACAGTTATTAAGAATATGGCAAAATGCCTCATATTCGCCATGTATATCGCTCATAAAATGCTCCGTTCCCTTCGGAAGATTCAGAATAGCCGTAAGGTTTATTATTTCCCTCGAAAGGGAGCTGATTGTAGGATATTTTTCCGACAGCAATTTCAAATATTTGTTGTTATCCATAATATTCCTCCTCTAACAATGCAAATCATTCATAATTTGCTCAAGTTTGCTTATTTATAATTATGTTATAGTGCATAATTATGAACAAACTATGAATTTTCAGTAAATTTGAAAAAAAATGATATTTTATGCTTGACTTTGCTCGAATTTGAATTATAATATTAACAAGAGGTGATCGAAAATGCTTACTTCCGAAAGGCATCGCACAATACTTAACATACTAAACAGTCGAGGCTCGGTCACAGTAACTGAGCTTTCGGGAATACTTAATACTTCCGAATCCACTATAAGACGTGACCTCAATACTCTGGACGAGGCAGGAAAGCTCAGTAAGGTATTCGGGGGTGCTGTTTCAATAAAGCCGACACAGGGTGTTGCCGAACAGGCAGTGCCGACACGTGAAATATTGATGTCGGATGAAAAAAACAGTATAGCGAAGTATGCCGCAGCTTTGATAAATGATGATGATTTTATTTATATTGACTCGGGAACAACAACAGCAAGAATGATTGATTTCATAGAAAACACCAAAGCAATCTTTGTCACAAACGGCATAATACATGCACAAAAGCTTCTCTCAAAAGGACTTAACGCATATATAACCGGCGGAAAGATAAAAGCAGTGACAGCGGCTGTTATCGGTTCGGGGGGAATAAAAAGCATCGAAAATTATAATTTTACGAAGGCATTTATGGGTACCAACGGTATAGATGTGCAGGCAGGATTTACAACCCCCGATATTGAAGAAGGCAGGATTAAAGAAAAAGCAATAGAGAAGAGCTATATTTCCTTTGTGCTTGCCGACCACAGCAAATTCCGTAAGGTATTCCCTATTACATTTGCTCCGCTCAAGAAATGCTGCATAATAACGGATAGGCTTCTTTGCAGCGAATTTTCGGATAAGACAGTAATAAGGGAGGTGATTTTATGATATACACAATCACGCTGAACCCGTCCATTGATTATACCGTCCGTCTTGACAGCTTTACGCCCGGAATAACAAACCGTACAACCGACGAGGAATACCATATCGGCGGAAAGGGAATAAATGTATCCTGTATACTTTCAGAGCTTGGTATAAAAAATAAAGCAATCGGTTTTACGGCAGGCTTTACCGGAACAGCAATTGAAGAGGAACTCAGGCTGCGGGGCATTGAAACCGATTTTATAAGATTAAAGGAAGGTATTTCAAGAATAAATATTAAGCTGAAAGCCGGAGAGGAAAGCGAAATCAACTCTCAGGGACCGCATATAAATGCCGAGGAATTTAATATGCTTTTACGGAAAATCGATATGATATCAAACGGAGATACGCTCGTTATTGCCGGCAGTATACCTAAAACTCTTTCTGATAATTCATATCAAAAAATTCTTGAAAGACTAAAGGGACGTGACGTCCGTATCGTAATTGACGCCGCTAAAAATCTCCTTGTGGATTCTCTTAAATACAAACCGTTTTTGATAAAACCGAATAAACAGGAATTATCGGAAATATTCGGCACGGAAATAACATCAGATACTGTCATAGAGGAATGTGCGGGGAAACTGAAGAATATGGGGGCAAAAAACGTAATAGTTTCCCTCGGCGGCAGCGGTGCGGTATTATTTGACGAAAACGCTCATATATACAAGTCGGGCGTACTTAATGAAAGGGTAATAAGCACCGTAGGCTCGGGTGATTCAATGGTAGCGGGATTTATTGCCGGATATGAAAAAACAAATGATTATTCATATGCTTTTACACTCGGCACTGCCTGCGGAAATGCAACCGCCTTTTCGAGCGGACTTGCAACAAGGGAGAAAATCGACGAAATATTAAATAAGCTTCAATCAAAATAATTTTAAGGGGGATTAATTATGAGGATCACAGATTTACTAAGCAAAAGAAGCATTGAAATCGGAGTATCGGTAAAAGATAAAAAATCCGCTATTGATAAGCTTATTTCACTCCACGATAAAAACGGAAACCTCAAAGATAAAGCCGCATACCGTGAAGGAATACTCAAAAGAGAAGAAATGGGCACAACGGCGATAGGAATGGAAATAGCCATACCCCATGCCAAAAGCGATTCCGTCAAAAAGCCGTCGCTTGCCGCAATAACCGTACCGGAGGGCGTTGATTATGATTCACCGGACGGGGATAAATGTAAGCTTCTGTTTATGATAGCGGCTACTACGGACGGAGACGTTCACCTTGAAGTCCTTGCAAGGCTTATGCAGATGCTTATGGACGAGGAATTTACGGGAAAACTAAAGGCCGCAAAAACCGCCGACGAATTTTTAAAGCTTATCGATCAGAAGGAAACCGAAAAGTTTCCCGAAGAAAGCAGTCAGGAAAAGGATGAAAATAAAACTGAGAAAAAGGGCGGCTTCAGAGTTCTCGCCGTAACTGCCTGTCCCACGGGAATAGCTCATACCTATATGGCGGCCGAAGCTCTGGAAAAAGCAGGGAAGAAAATGGGTATAACCATCAAGGTTGAAACAGACGGTTCGGGCGGAACCAAAAATGCTCTCACCGCCAAAGAAATAAAGGAATGTGACGGAATCATCATAGCCGCCGACAAAAGTGTTGAAACCGCACGGTTTGACGGCAAGCCTGTTTATTCCACTAAGGTTGCCGACGGAATACATAAACCGGAGGAGCTTATAAACAAAATCGTCAACGGTGAGGCTCCTGTATTCCACTCCGATAAAAAAGCCGATTCAGATTATTCCCCCGACAGCGGTGAAGGCATAGGCAGAAAGCTTTACAAGCACCTTATGAACGGTGTTTCACATATGCTTCCGTTTGTTGTTGCAGGAGGAATATTCATAGCGGTGGCATTTCTTATTGATTCGGCAAGCGGAGTTCAGGCTGCCGGCAACAGTGATTTCGGTACGGTAACGCCTGCCGCCGCATGGTTCAAAACAATAGGCGGGTATGCATTCAATTTCATGCTTCCGATACTGGCAGGATTTATAGCAATGTCCATTGCCGACCGTCCCGGTCTTCTTATTGGTATTGTCGGAGGACTGCTGGCTTCAAACGGCGCAACATTCACAGACCCTTCAGCCTCAGCTACAGTTCCCTCCGGATTTTTAGGAGCGTTGCTTGCCGGATTTCTTGCGGGATGGCTCATGAAGCTTTTTGAAAGGCTTTGCGATAAGATGCCCTCCGCACTTGAAGGTATCAAGCCCGTTCTTATCTATCCGCTTGCAGGTCTCGGAATTGTGGGAGTCATGATGTGTGCTGTAAACCCGATTATGGGTATAATCAATACCGGTCTTAATAACGGTCTTACATGGCTCAGTGAAAATAATCTGGGAATACTTCTCGGCTGCATACTCGGTGCAATGATGTCAATAGATATGGGCGGTCCGTTCAATAAGGCGGCATATGTTTTCGGAACAGGTATGCTTACAACCGCCGCTTCTGTTACAGATCCGGCAGTTCAGCAGGTATGCTGGCAGGTGATGGCTTCCGTAATGATAGGCGGTATGGTACCCCCGATAGCTATCGCCCTCTCGACAACATTTTTCAAAAACAGATGGTCAGCCGATGAAAGAAAGAACGGTATAGTCAATTATATTATGGGGCTTTCATTTGTAACCGAAGGTGCTATTCCCTATGCGGCATCATATCCCCTGAAGGTAATTCCCTCATGTGCATTGGGTTCCGCTGTTGCGGGAGGTCTTTCATGGCTGTTTGGCTGCACACTTATGGCTCCTCACGGAGGAATTTTCGTAATTGCAACAATAGGCAATCCGCTTATGTACTTTGTATCTCTGCTCATAGGCTCGGTTGTCGGAATGCTTCTTTTAGCACTTCTTAAAAGACCCGAAAAGAGCATGACTAAAGTATCAGAATG
>CANRDH010000098.1 GCA_947629295.1 uncultured Clostridia bacterium | reverse complement strand
GCTGTAAACTGCTATCCATTACTATTCCCCCTTATTGATTATGGAATGGAAAGTATTTCACTTTCCTGATATATACATAAGGCGCATATCCTGCTATTATTCATAAGCAAAATACACGCCTTTGTGTAACAAAATCATTTAATTTTAACTTTCTGCGTTACCTTGATACATTATCATACGCTGAAAAGTAATGTACCGTATGACGGATAGGGCCATGCCTTCGCGGACATTGAGGATTCCATCTCGTCTGCTACCGCACGGAGCTCCTGCATTGCTGCAAGTACTTTTTCCTTGAAATACATTGCATTTTCTGCAACATCCGTAACATCCTTTGCCCCTACAACTGCATCGTCAAGAGCGTCAATCTTCTTAGCAAAGCAGTTAAGAAGGTTTGTAAGCTTCTTGATAGATTCGACATTCGCCGAAGGTGTAACGTCAACACCGGCTGACTTAACAAGATTTACTGTTTCAGCAAGCTCGCCTATATACTTTGAAACCGCCGGGAGGATATCCTTCTTTGCCATATCAAGCGCCGTAAGAGCCTCTATGTTGATAATCTTTGAATATTTCTCAAGAAGAACATCACGTCTTGAGCGAAGCTCAACCTCTGAAAGAACATTATGCTTTGTAAAGAGCTTAACATTCTTTTCGCTTGTGTAAAGCGGAAGTGCCTCGGGAAGTGAACGCAGATTCAGAAGTCCTCTCTTTTCAGCCTCTTCGACCCATTCCTCGGAATAGTTATTGCCGTTAAAGATAATTCTCTTATGCTCCTCAACTGTCTTCTTGACAAGAGCCTCGGCTGCTGCCTTTACATCTTCAGCTTTCTCGAGCTGATCGGCAAAATCTTCAAGAACATCGGCTACCATTGTATTGATGATGAAGTTTGCGCAAGCTATATTTTCTGTCGAACCGACCATTCTGAATTCAAACTTATTACCTGTGAATGCAAACGGAGAAGTACGGTTACGGTCTGAGGTATCCTTTGTAAAGTTAGGAAGAACTTCGGCAGTTGTTTCCATAACAAGCTTATTGTCAGATACATATTCCTTACCGCTGAGTACCGAGCGGAGAACCTCTGTAAGGTCATCGCCGAGATACATGGAAATGATTGCGGGAGGTGCTTCGTTAGCTCCGAGTCTGTGGTCGTTTCCTGCGCTTGCAACAGAAATTCTGAGAAGATCCTGATGCTCGTCAACAGCTCTGATCACTGCTGCAAGGAAAACAAGGAAAAGTGTATTATCTCTCGGGTTCTTACCCGGATTAAGAAGGTTCTTGCCTGTATTCGTGGACATTGACCAGTTATTATGCTTACCTGAGCCGTTTACACCTGCAAAGGGCTTCTCATGGAGGAGACATACAAGGCCGTGTTTTTCTGCAACCTTTTTCATTATTTCCATCGTAAGCTGGTTATGGTCGGTTGCTATATTCGTTGTATCAAAGATAGGTGCAAGCTCATGCTGAGCCGGTGCAACCTCGTTATGCTTTGTCTTTGCATAAATACCGTATTTCCACAGCTCCTGCTCAAGATCTCTCATATAAGCAGAAACACGGGGTTTTATTGAGCCAAAATAATGATCCTCAAGCTCCTGTCCCTTCGGAGGTCTTGCGCCGAAAAGTGTTCTTCCGCAATAGATAAGATCCTTACGCTTTTTGTAAACCTCTCTGTCAACGAGGAAGTATTCCTGCTCGGGACCTACCGTTGTGGAAACGTGGGTCGTTTCATTATCACCGAATACCCTCAAAACTCTGAGAGCCTGCTTATTGATACATTCCATTGAACGGAGGAGAGGAGTCTTTTTATCAAGAGCCTCGCCGGTATATGAGCAAAAGGCTGTCGGTATGCAAAGTGAACCTTCCTTAATAAACGCATATGATGTCGGGTCCCATGCCGTATATCCTCTTGCCTCAAAGGTAGCTCGGATACCGCCCGAAGGGAAGCTTGACGCGTCAGGCTCACCCTTGATAAGCTCTTTTCCGGAAAACTCCATTATAACTCCGCCGCCTGCAACGGGGGAAATAAAGCTGTCATGCTTTTCCGCCGTAATACCTGTCATAGGCTGGAACCAGTGAGTAAAATGTGTCGCACCCTTTTCGATAGCCCATTCCTTCATTGCGTGAGCAACGACATTGGCTATATTTATATCGAGAGGCTTGCCGTCCTCGATAGTCTTTTTCAGCTCCTTGTATGTTCCCTTGGGAAGATACTTTTTCATAGCTTCATCATTAAACACCTCTGAACCGAATATTTCCGGTACATTTACCATAAAAACCTCTCCAATCTAAAATATTCAACTGAAAAACAAAACGGCGCTGTAGGTCAGTCATCCAACCTACAGCGCCTTTGCTGTCGTTGCTTGAATTATAAATCATTTCAAAACATATGTCAACCGTTTTTTAATTTTTCGTCGTTTCGCTTTATTTTTACTAACTGTGAGCGGATTTTATGTTTATTCAGGCAATACTGCATAATATACTCCTAAATGGCAGAAAACCCATTATCACCAAAAGCAGTAATTACACAATCGGCTAAATATAATTGACATCATTATTCGTTTGTTATATAATTATTTTGTAATCCGTATGTCAATTTTTATGCCGTTTTGGAGAAAATTATGCCTAAGAAATGCTTTTTTACCATTAATCTTCTGATAAGAAGTGACAGCCATATAAAAAAGGCTGTTGATTCGGTTATCGGTGATGTGAAATTTTTTATAGAAAATGTACAGCTTATTCTTATTGATTCAATAGGAACAGAACTCAGTACAAAAATATGCTCGGAATATACCGAAAAATATCCTGAGAATATATATTTTGTTGACGCAATCGCTCAGACTCCGGCTAAAAGCTATAACGACGCATCCTCTCTGGCATTCGGCACATATATAACATACATTGATAATTACGGAGAATATTCAAAATCAGCTCTGCCGACTGCATTTAATATACTGAAAAACGCAAAAATACCCGTATTTTGCTGTCTGCCCTTATATTCAACACCCGGAGAACCCGTCAGGCCGTATATAGACGATACGGAAAACGGAATTATAAATATTGATGATACTCCCGACAAATTCATCCTCATGCTCGGCTGTTATTTTATCAAAAACACAACAATACAAAAAATTACATTTGACAAAAAACTGCGTTTTAATTATGATACAAAATTTATTACGGATATTCTTATTAACACACATTCATATGTTTTTTCGGATAAACTGAGCTATACGGCTTCCTCCCCCACAGAACATGACATTATACGGTATGAGCCCAAATATTCCGCAGGCTTCTATACCGAAAATATAAAAGGGTTTGTCACTCCTATGCTGAAATCCTATCCCGGGTCAGCATTCATGATGTCTGTAATGATGTATCTTATTTATGTCAAGTTTTCACTGAACGCAGATGACAGCTACTGCGGGATACCTTCATACGGAAAGGTTTCCGAATTTCTCGATTGCTGTGCAGACGCCTTGAAATATATAGACGATACCGTAATATTAAATAAAAGATTCTGCGCTCTGTGCGGGCTTGATGATGAGATTCCTTTCAGACTTTTGCGCATGAAATATAAAAATCCCATGATGCGGCCTGCCATTGATCTCGTTTTACCCAAAAAAGAGGAAGCTCATAAGTACTTTGTTGCGTATAACCGGATGGAAGCTGTAAATATGTCGGGCGAATTCGCCGCTCATATAAAAAATGTCCTGATCATGCGTTCAAGGGAGATATCAGCTGTCATATCGGCAATCAATTACGACAGAGACGGCATTTATATAGACGCATATCTGCACGGATGTTCATGCATCGATATAAACGATTACAGCATATATGTTTCGCTGAATGAAAAAAGAATTCCCGTAACTGCTTCAAATGTGTACAGTTTGAAAAAATTTTTCGGAGAACCGTTTCTGAAAAGGTATACCTTTCGTTTTTTCATTCCACACGGCTCCGGTAAAAAAATGGATACCGCGGCAATATATTTCAGATACGGAAGGCTTGCCTTTCGTATGAATATTTCATTTTCCGGTATATATTCAAAGCTGTCTAACCGGATGGTTAATTCATACACATTAATCGGAAGACGTATAATGACCTATGACATAAAAAGCAAAACTCTTGTTTTCAGGCGTGCGACAGAAAGCTATATATCGGTTTGCGAGGGCAGATTTTTGTCAGAGATTGGCAAAAAAAGCGGTTTATCAAAGCGTATGACTTATAAAAGAATAAGAAGTCTTGCGCGCTCTGTCATGCAGGAAAAGAAAAAAAAGAAAATTCTCATCTTTTATGACGACAGGGGAATAAATTATAACGGCAACCTTCTGTTCAGATATTTTTTTAAAAACAAACGGGAGGAATTTGAGCCGTATATATGCGTGGAGAGTGATTCTCCGCAAAAGGATTTTCTCATCAAGTCAGGATATGACAATATTCTTGATATAGGCACAACAAAACAAAAGGCAACAGTATTGGCGGCGGATTATCTGTATGCCGTTGACTGCGACCCATATGAAGCTTTGGAATTTGATGTTGATGATATGATTTATCTTCGGGATATGATAAATGCCAAAACAATTTCTGTCAAGAATTTCTTTCTGACGTATCAGTCAGCTCAGTACGACAACAGACTCCGTGACAATACTCATATCGTCTTCTGTACCTCGGAGCAGGAAAGAAAAAATCTTCTTGCACCGATATATGATTACGAGCAAAGCATGATACATATAACAGGCAGTGCTTTACTCGACGCCGCATCAAATAAACCCGAAAAGCTTATACTTATAGCTCCGGAGGAAAGACTGTGGTTTTCCGTTTATGAGAATTCAAATTACTACAAGTTTTCGGAAAGCGCACTTTTCACGGAATATAACAATGTAATTTCCGATGCGGAGCTGATATCCCAATGTAGAAAAAAAGGCTGGAAGATAGCGCTTCTTCTTCCCCCATCAATAGAAAAATATTCAAAGACCTTCCATTCCGATGATGTTACGGAAATATATCCGTATACAGAGCAAAATGAATTTTCGTTACTGTCGAGAGCCTCCCTGCTTATAACCGACCACTCCGAACTTCAATTCCGTTTTGCGTATCTCGGTAAAAGCGTTATTTATTACTTTCCCCCGGGGCTTCCCAAAAATACAGAGCGAAAAGGCGAAAATCTTTCTGCAAGCGGTTTCGGAGATATGATTTTTGAAAGAGAAAAGCTTATTGATTTTTTGAAAAAAGGTATGTCGGATTCATTCGGGCTTACCGAAAAATACAGACAGCGCAGAAATATGTTTTTTTCCTACATTGATGTTAAAAACAGTAAAAGGATATACGACGAAAGCATGAGGCTGATATTTAATAAGGAGGTTTAAGACCGTGCAGGAAAATATATGCAGTATACCGATAAATGACGTATTTCTTCCAAAGGACGGTTGTCCGATGTGCCGCATGAGAGATATGCTTGAGGAAAGAAAGGCAGATTATATTACAGGCTCGGCAATGATGGAGCCGAATGTACGTGTGCAGACTAACGCTCAGGGCTTTTGTTTCAGACATTTTGAAATGATGGTGCGGCTCGGAAAACGCCTTTCAAATGCTCTCATCCTTGAAACACATCTGCAACAGATATCTGAGGAATTTATTCCTCCTGTTGCGCCGAAAAAGCTTGACAGGAAAAAAATGGCGGCACTTGACGTACTTATTCACGACTGCTTTATCTGCCGTGACATTAAGCAGAATATGGAAAATATGGTTCGTATCGTACATTCCATGTGGATAAAAGAGCCGGAATTCAGGCAGCTCTACAGTGAGCAGAAATTCATATGCCTTGAGCATTTTTATCTGCTTATCAATACCGACCAAAAGGGACTCGGCAAAAGCTTTCAGGCGTTTTACGAAGCCACCTCCACGCTTACCGGAGGGTATCTAAAATCACTGCAAAATGATATACATCATTTCTGCTCTATGTTTGATTACCACAATGCATCAAATCAAAATTGGTCAGGCTCAAGGAATAGCATTGAGCGCAGTGTGGAATTTCTTACGGGAGGACGTTTACCCGGCATTAATTCAGGTCAATTTGAAGATCCTGGCGAACAGGAGGCTTCCGCAGAATTTGAAGCCAAAACAGGATTAAAAACAACATAAGATTCATATGTTGACTACAAAATCAAACAGCCTCAGCACTATGCAAAACGGACGGTGTTGAGGCTGTAAAAATACAAAAATTTGCATAACAT
>CANRDH010000097.1 GCA_947629295.1 uncultured Clostridia bacterium | reverse complement strand
ATCCGAAAATGACGGTGAGCCGGACGGCGATCAGGAATAAACAGGCTGCCCGGCGGGAGATAATAATTTTATACTGAAAAAAGAGGTGTTCATTATGGCAGAAAACAATATTCCTGAGGAAGAATGTACGCATGACTGCTCCTCATGTTCGGCAGACTGTTCTTCAAGGGAAGGCTATCAGAATATGTATGAGGAGCTTGCTCCGGGAAGTTCCGTTAAAAAGATAATCGGTGTTGTAAGCGGAAAGGGCGGAGTGGGAAAATCCATTGTGACCTCGCTTATGGCGGTTATGTTCAGCAGAAAAGGATACAGAACCGCTATACTTGACGCGGATATCACGGGACCGTCAATTCCGAAGGCATTCGGAATAAAGGAAAGTGTAAGAGGCAGTGAGGACGGAATGATTCCCGTAAAAACCCACGGCGGAATAGATGTAATATCCGTAAACCTTCTGCTTGAAAGCGATACCGACCCTGTTTTGTGGAGAGGTCCGATACTTGCCGGAACGGTTAAGCAGTTTTACAGTAATGTGATTTGGGATAATATTGACTATATGTTTGTCGATATGCCTCCGGGAACGGGAGATGTTCCGCTGACAGTATTCCAGTCACTTCCGCTTGACGGAATAATTATAGTTACATCTCCGCAGGAACTTGTATCCATGATAGTAGAAAAGGCGATAAAGATGGCTCAGCTTATGAATATTCCAATACTCGGAGTTGTTGAGAATATGAGCTATTTTGAATGTCCCGACTGCAAAAAGAAGTATTATCCGTTCGGAGAGAGCAAGCTTGACGGGGTTGCGGGACAGTATGGTGTGGACATACTTGCACGTCTGCCGATAGACCCTGACAGTGCCAGAGCTTGTGACGAGGGTAAAATCGAGAGTATAATCAATGAAGCCGCTGCCGCCGCTGCGGATAGGCTTGAGGAAAAACTGAAATGAGTTATAAGCATCCGTATGGGTATAACATACGGGTGCTTTTGATATATTATCGGTTGCACAGATGACGGAAATGTGCTAAAATTATGTATATAAAATTTATGAAAGAAGCTGAAATTGATGGAATATATTTTGTCTGATAGAGTACAAACCCTGAAACCATCGGCGATAAGAGAGATATTTAAGTATGCCGCAGATCCTACAGTTGTTTCACTTTCTGCCGGAAACCCTGCACCGGAAGCTTTCCCGACTGAAGCAATAGCTGAAATTTCAAATAAAATATTGAGGGAAGAACCTGTTGCGGCACTTCAATACAGTGTGACAGAGGGATATCCCCCACTACGCAGCGCCGTATGGGATTATATGAATAAAAAATATAATGTCGGTACAGATAATGACGATATACTTATAACCTCTGGAGCACAACAGGTTATGGATCTGTTTACTAAGTCTGTTTGCAACGAAAGAGATGTTGTTATTTGCGAAGCACCAAGTTTTATAGGATCACTTAACTCCTTCCGTTCGTTTAACTGCCGCCTTTGCGGTATTCCTATGGAGAGTGACGGTATGAACCTTGAGCTTCTCGAAAAGGCACTTAAAACGGAAAAGAATATCCGCTTTATCTATATTATAGCAAATTTTCAGAATCCTTCGGGAATTACGACAAGTTTTGAAAAACGTAAGGCTATATATGAGCTTGCAGGGAAATATAATGTAATGATACTTGAGGATAACCCATACGGAGAATTGAGAATAAGCGGAGAGGATGTTCCGTGTATAAAATCATTTGACAATGACGGAATAGTCGTATATGCAGGCTCATTTTCAAAGGTACTTTCCCCCGGAATGCGTATCGGCTTCGCTATTGCTCCAAAGCCTGTTTTGCAGAAGATGATAGTATGCAAGCAGGGAGAGGATGTTCATACAAATTCATGGGCACAGATGGTGGCACACAGATTTCTTACGGAATACGATTTTGAAGCACACCTTAAAAAGCTTCGTGAAATATACAGAAAGAAAGCAAATTTCTGCATGGATCTGCTTGACAAATACCTTGTTCCGACAGGAATAACATATGAAAAAATACAGGGAGGTCTTTTTATATGGTGTAAGCTTCCCGAAAATGCGAAAATATCAATGTCCGAATTCTGTACCAAGGCTGTGCAGAATAAGGTATGCGTTGTTCCGGGAAATGCTTTTCTGACGGATGAAAGTGAGCAAAGCAGCTCGTTCAGAATAAATTTCTCCACACCTACGGACGAACAGCTTGAAAAAGGAATAAAAATATTGGGAAAATTAGCCGGGGAGGTATTATAATATGTCAGAAGAAATAAAGAAAACTCAGGTGTCTGAAAGAAAAAAAAGAATATTCAGTGCAATACAACCGAGCGGTACAATTACTCTCGGTAATTATCTCGGAGCACTTCGTAACTGGGTAAAATTACAGGATGATTATGACTGTATTTTTGCTGTTGCCGATCTTCATGCTATTACTGTAAGACAGGAGCCGAAGGTATTTAAGCAGAATATACTTGAGGCATATGCACTTTTGCTTGCCTGCGGAATAGATACGGATAAAAGTATGTTTTTTATACAAAGCCATGTTCATACTCATGCAGAGCTTGCATGGCTGCTTAATTGTTATACACAGTTCGGTGAGCTTTCGAGAATGACGCAGTTTAAGGATAAATCGCAGAAGCACGCCGATAATGTAAATGCGGGACTTTTTACCTACCCTTCACTTATGGCTGCGGACATTCTGCTTTATCAGGCTGACCTCGTTCCTGTGGGAGAAGACCAGAGGCAGCATCTTGAGCTGTCAAGAAATATTGCCGAAAGATTTAACGGAATATACGGAAAAACCTTTACAGTTCCGAATCCGTATATCGGCAGGGTTGGCGCAAGGGTAATGTCGCTCCAGAATCCGGCAAAGAAGATGTCAAAGTCTGATGAAAATGCAAACGCATGGGTAGCTGTGCTTGATAAACCGGAAGTTATCATGAAAAAATTTAAACGTGCGGTTACAGACAGTGAAGCGAAAGTATGTATCGGTGATGGTAAGGACGGAATTAATAACCTTATCGGAATTATGAGTGCGGTTACGGGTAAAACGCCTGATGAAATAACCGCAGAGTTTGAAGGAAAAGGCTACGGCGATTTTAAGACAGCAGTCGGAGAAGCCGTTATTGAGGAGCTTCGCCCCATACAGGAAAGGTTTGCTGAATACATTAAGGATAAGGCATACCTTGAGGAGCAGTATCGCAAGGGTGCGGAATTTGCACTGAAAATTTCTCAGAGAACACTTGATAAGGCAATGAAGAACATAGGTTATCTGCCCAAATAATGAATATTCGATATTTCAGAAGGAGGAAGTAAAATGTTTTTTTCTTTTACGCTTATAGTTTTGCTCCTCAGCGGGATTTATGAGGGATACAGATTATTTGGACTTATAGGCTCTATTAATGAGATAGGGGCAGGTATGGCTGCTGTTTCTGCCGACAGCGCTGCATACGGACAGCTCCAGAGTTTGCAAAGCGGTATGATAACGGAGACGATCGTATGCGGAGTGCTTCTGCTTTTGACGGTTATATGCCTTATAGGATACGTAAGATATGTAATAATCAGAAATCTTTCCTTCATTTTCAGCAATGTTACAAAGGATGTTATTAAAACGACAAATCGGAACAGTGCGGGCTCTGCGAATATTACAAACGGTGACAGGATGAATAAGGACTGATAATATATACTTGCCCGAATTTTAGTTTGAGGGGTGAAATTATGAAAAGAGATAAAGCGGAAAACGAACGAATCAAGCTTATGATGATAATAAACCCACACTCGGGCAAGCGGAAATTAAGCTTTTCAACAGGGAAAATAGCGGATATATTTGATAAAAAGAATATTGAGATAGCGGCATATTTTACATCTCCCGATTATAATGCAGATTATCTTGTGAAAAAACATATTGGCGAATATGATGTAATAGGCTGCTGCGGCGGCGACGGAACAATAAGCGAAACAATATCCGGAATGATGCAGTCGGATATAAAGAAGCCGCTGGGATGTATTCCAATGGGGACCACCAATGACCTTGCCCGCAGCCTTAATCTGCATACCAAACCCATAAAGGCCGCAAAAACTATTGCCGCAGGTGAATCGTCACCGTTTGACATCGGAAGTTTTAATGATAAGTATTTTGTATATATTGCTTCTTTTGGTGCTTTTACTGAGGTATCTTACGCAACTCCTCAAAAGGCGAAAAATATATTCGGAAGACTTGCATATATGTTTGGCGCTGTCAAATATTTGCACAAAATAAAATCTTATCATGCTAAAATAATAACAGATAACAGAAGTTGTGAGGGAGATTATATTTTCGGTGCAGTGACAAATTCAACCTCCGTTGCGGGACTTTTTAAATTTGATAACGATATGGTAGATTTCGCGGACGGTAAATTTGAAGTCATGCTGATAAAACGACCGAAGAATATTTTGAATGCATTGGCAACGGTGCTTTCCATGCTCAATAAATCCTACAAGCATGACAATATAATCTTTTTCCATGCCTCCGAAATAGATATAACCTCGGAGGAGCCGCTCGATTGGGCGGTTGACGGGGAGCACAGGAACGAGGGAACAAGCATAAATATAAAAAATAATCGCTGTGCAATAGACATTATTATGAGAAAGCATGGAAGGCATTAGGTCTTTGTGCAGAATTATGCAAAAAAAATTTTGACAAGTTTAGAAGAAAAATTGACAAGAATACTTGACATCTTGAAAGAGATATGCTATTATATAACCATAGGATAACAAACGGAGAAGCTGTTATGGATAAAAAGGAAATTCTTGAAAAAAATAAAGAAAAAAACCGTAACGGTCTTGATGAAAGAGAACAGCGTGTATATAATTTTTCCTTTGGCATAGGCGCTGTTACAGTGGGTATCCTTTGTCTGATGTTCAGCATTTATAAAGCACTGAACCGTGAGCCGTTTTACGAATATGTTGCTATGATAACAGCATATTTATGCGCGACATTTATTTATCAGTTCAAAAATCTGAAAAAACCTTGGTATTTGATATCGGGAATAGTAACAGGGATTGCGGCGGGCTGCTGTATAGTCTTATTCTTTATGGTGTGAGAAAATGAATGATATAATTTTTCAGAACAGACTGCGTGTGGCTCGTGCGGAAAAACGGATATCACAAGGGGAGCTTGCCGAAACGGTGGGTGTTTCCAGACAGACTATCAGCTCGATAGAAAACAATCAGTTTTGCCCGAGTGCAAAATTAGCTTTGCTTTTGTGCATAGCACTCGATAAAAAATTTGAAGAGCTTTTCTTTTTTGAGGAAAGCTGATAAGGTACGTTTATAAGTTTTAATCTTCATATACATTCCTCCTAAAAAGCGGTCGATCCCTCGGTTTTTGCCGGGGGATCTGCCGTTTTTATATCAGATTTTGTGTACACAGCATATTTCCGGAGTAATGAAAAGTAATTGACATAATACGGCGAAAATTATATAATATAATTAAAGGAAGGGGTGATACCGATGGATGATGAATTAATGGATTACCGCACAACAAAATATAAAACCAAGGACAGCGTATTTTCATGTCTTTTCGGGGATCCGAAAAATATTCTTGAATTGTACAAAGAGCTTCACCCTGAGGATACTGATGTAACAGTGGATGATATTCAAATAGAAACACTTGAAACCGTGCTTGTTAATGATATATACAATGATTTGGGCTTTATCATAAAGGACGGGGAAAAATCAAAATATATCCTTTTGGTTGAGGCACAAAGCAAATGGACAGAAAATATTTCTCTGCGTATGCTTTTTTATATCACGGAAACATATCGGCGTTATCTTAGGGAAACTAATCAAAGCGAGCATATATGCAGTAAGGTTGAGCTTCCGAAGCCCGAATTTTATGTTGTCTATACGGGTGGGAAAAATGTATCGGACGAGGTATCATTGAATCAGACGTATTTTGGCGGTGAGGCACCGCTTGATATCAGAGTAAGGGTTCTGAAAAGGACAAATGCAGCGACAATTTACGGGCAGTATATTAATTTTAGCAAAGTATACGATGAGCAAAGAAAAATTTACAGAAATACAATAGAGTGTATCAGGGAAACCATAAGGATTTGTTTGGAAAAGGGTTATCTTGTTGATTTCCTTAACACACATAAGAAGGAGGTATATTCCATGTTATCCGAGTTATTCGATGAACAAGCTCTCCGTGAGCGATATGATGTAGCCTTGATAGCAAAGAGCAGGTCGGAGGGGGAAGTAA
>CANRDH010000096.1 GCA_947629295.1 uncultured Clostridia bacterium | reverse complement strand
GGTTTTAACAAAGGTTATCAATAAAGCGGCATATATGCGGTGATTCATTCCTCTCATAATAATATATTTTATGAAAAATATATCTATTCAGTAATATTCGGCATCGGCAAAAAAATTGCCCCGAAAAATGTATCGGAGCGATTTTTTCTGCTTTGAATTATCCGATTTTGTGATAAATACAATGATCAATAAGCTCAAAAAACACTGTTTTTCAGTATTCCGCCACCCCGGACAGCGGAAAACACCCATGGCATACAGACAGCAAACACATTGCAAAGCCATCCTTATGCTGAGATTTCCCCGTGAGCTTCTTAATGCAGTCAACTGCAGTATTCTTCAATTAATTTATTTAGCTGATGACGGGTCTGAGCCTTTATTCCACACCTGAGCTGTATCCTGTCTGCCTCCGGCAAATCCGACACCCTTACCGTACTTACATATATCGGCTCCGATTTACCCTTACGGTATGCCGCTATCACGCCGTTGCTCTCAGATAAAATATATTCGTATTCATTCTCCTTGCTGTCCTGCGATGTAATCTCCGACTGCGCCTGAAATGAAGCCTCCGATTGCTGACGGGCCTGCTCCTCAGCGCGCGCGTCAGGCATATTCGGGAGAATAGCGGCGGTTATTATAAGACATAATATAACAAAGCTTCCCGTGAATCCCAGTATATACTTCATTTGTATTTCACCTCATATTTTATTTTGGATGTTTATTACGTAATTATTCATTTTTTTAATGAAATTTTCAACAAAATTACAGATATTCAATAACAAAAATTCATTTTTTAAAAAATTTATTCCATTTTCCTTTTTTTATGGTATAATAGCATAGGTATGTTATAGGTGCAGGCGATTGCAGTATATTTTGGATTGTGAATACGGGCACTCGAATTTTATCATTACACTCGGTTACTTAAGTTAATATAAGTATTCGCATCAGTCATTGCGAAAAACTGCACACCGATATAATCCGACAGAGGAGGTTTCAAAGCTAATGAGAAAAACCGACATAAGTAATTTCAATGACGAAACTTCATCGGGCATTTCAGTTTCAAAAGGCGAGGCTGTTCGGGGTATCCTCTCAATGATAAGAAAAGTCATTGTAACAGCGATAATAATCGTACTTATAACCGGGTTAGTCATAGGTATTTCAATGGTATTCTATATAGTGTCCATTGCGAATGAGCCTAATACAATAAACCTTAATAAGCTAAAGCTTAACCTTACAAGCTTTGTATATGTACTTAAGGACGGCAGCGACGATGAGTTTGAAGAATATCAGGAGCTTTATTCGACAGAAAACCGTGTATGGGTCAAATATCAGGATATCCCCAAACATATGATTGACGCACAGATTGCTATTGAGGATAAACGCTTTGAAGAACATCATGGGGTCGACTGGTACAGAACAGGCGGCGCTATACTCAGCCTTGCCACAGGTCAGCAGCAATTCGGCGGCTCAACAATTACACAACAGCTTATTAAAAATATCACAAACGACAATGAGGTAAGCATAACAAGAAAAATACGTGAGATTTTCCGTGCCCTCAAGCTTGAGGACGAATACAGTAAAAATGATATTATGGAAGCATATCTCAATATTGTCAACTACGGTGCCGGTTGCAGAGGCGTACAGTCCGCGGCCGATTTGTACTACAATAAGAAAATAGAGGACTGTACCATTGCCGAATGTGCAACGATTGCCGGCATAACACAAAATCCCTATGCATATAACCCCCTTGTATATCCGGAACAGACAAAAAAAAGAGCGAGGACGGTTATTGATGCCATGTTTGATCAGGGTATGATAACTGAGTCCGAATATAATGATGCTAAAAATGAAATAAAAAATATGACCTTTATCGGCTATGTTATGGACGACGAAGATGAGGAAGATGACGAAAGCGATTGGAACTGGTATATAGACAAACTTTTCCGTGACGTCGTAAGAGATTTGCAGGAGGAGCTGAACATAAGCAGCGAAGACGCTGAACATATGGTTTACAACGAGGGACTGCAAATATACTGTGCAATGGACAGAAAAGCACAGGAAATTGCAGAAAAAAAGGTCAGAGAATGGAAAACCCCGACAGATACGACTATTCAGGTCGCATACGAAATGATGGATTTCACAGACGGACGTGTGCTTGCGACCATCGGCAGCAGAAACGAAAAGGACGGAAGACTGCTTTGGGATATAGCCACACAGTCCGCATTGCAGCCGGGTTCAACAATAAAGCCGATTTCCTCTTATGTAATTGCGCTTGAAGATAAAAAAATAACTTATTCATCACTTGTTTCCGACAAGCCTGTTGCGGATTGGGGATATGACAACGGAAGCTTAGCCTCCGGGCCTGCTAACTGGTACATGACATATTACGGTGATATCACCGTAACAAGAGCTTTGAATATTTCTTCAAATGCCGCCGCTGTCAGCGTGCTCAAATCCGTCGGTCTTGACAGAAGCTATAAATTCCTTACGGAAAAACTCAATTTCACCCACCTTGACCCTGAAGTTGACAGCAGTAACCTTGCAGGACTTTCGATAGGCGGTTTTCACGGAGGCACCACGGTTGAGGAAATGACAAGTGCATATCAGATTTTCTGCAACGGAGGATATTGCTACGAACCGTACACATATTTCTATGTTACGGACAGCGAAGGAAAAATCATTCTTGACAACAGAGATGTAGGAAAACCGTCTCAGGCAATTTCCGCCGAAACCTCTACCATAATGAACAGACTTCTCCACGATATAGTAAATTCAGGCGGTGAGGCTCTCGGTTACCGCGCTAAGATAGACGGCTGGGATATAATAGGAAAAACCGGTACAACCGATTCTTCCTGCGATAACTGGTTCGTGGGCGCTTCTCCCTATGCCGTTGCGGGTATATGGGCAGGACATGAAAGCTCAGTACCTATACCTGTTGACGAGCAAAGTAAGGTCCATTACCTCTGGCGTGATATAATGGAGGAATACCTGAATGGCAAGCCGGAAAAATCCTACAATCTCGGCGGAGACGTCGTACAGAAGAATTATATGCTGAGCGACGGAAAAATCACCGACTATACAATCAGCGGAAAAACTGCTGTAGGATATTATACTGAGGATAATTTACCCCCTGTTTCCACTTATGACCCAAATCCTCCGAAGCCGCAGGAAAGCAGTAAGAACGATGACGAGGACAGCAGTAAATCGGAGGAAAGCTCCGGCGAAGATGTTTCTGCCGACGAAAGCTCGGGCGAAACAACAGAACCGGATGAATCGTCAGACAGTGAATATTCCGAGGATGAATCGTCTGAGGAGTTTATTGTATCTGATGATTCCTCAGACACAGAAGAATCCCCGGAGCCTGATCCCACAGAGTCGGAAACAGGAAATGAAACGACAGAGCTTGAATAGAAAATTGTTATAAATACAGGCAGATAAAGGAGTTTTAGTTTATGGTATATGTTGCAGTAATGGGACACGGAGTTGTCGGCTCCGGCGTTGTTGAGGTGCTTGAAAATCATAGGGACAGCATCTCAAAAAGAGCAAAGGAAGAAATCAATATCAAATACATTCTCGACATAAGGGAGTTCCCCGACAGTCCGTATGCCGATAAGTTTACCAAATCTTTTGATGACATCCTGAATGATGATGAGGTAAGAGTTGTTGCGGAAGTAATGGGCGGGGTCAATCCTGCATATGAATTTACGAAAAAGTGCCTTCTTGCCGGAAAAAGCGTCGTTACATCCAATAAGGAGCTGGTAGCTGAAAAAGGTGCGGAGCTTTTGCAGATTGCAAAGGATAATAATGCAAATTATCTTTTTGAGGCAAGCGTCGGAGGCGGTATTCCGATAATCAGACCCATGTCGCAGTGCCTTGCAGCAAATGATGTTGTGGAGGTCGCGGGAATACTCAACGGAACAACAAACTTTATACTTACAAAAATGATAAGAGAAAATATGTCTTTTGAGGATGCGCTCAAAATGGCACAGCAGCTCGGCTATGCCGAAAGGGATCCCTCTGCGGACGTCGAGGGCTATGACGCGTGCAGGAAAATTGCGATCCTTGCCTCTCTTGCCTACGGCAGACATATTTATCCTAACCTTGTGCATACACAGGGCATTACCGGAATAGCTCTTGAGGACGTTGCATACGCTTCCTCATGGGGCGGAGTCATTAAGCTTATCGGTCAGGTAAAACGGCTTGACGACGGAAGAATTGATATCACGGTTGAGCCTATGTTTATCAAATCCTCAAGCCAGCTTGCGAGCGTTGATGATGTATTCAACGGAATCCTCGTCAGAGGCGACGCTACGGGTGATGTTGTATTCTACGGAAAGGGTGCGGGAAAGCTGCCCACGGCGAGCGCAGTCGTTGCCGATATAATAGACTGCGTAAAGCATCTCAAGGCAAGGAAGTACCTGTATTGGGCAGACGGTGATGAAACTCTTGTTAAACCGTACAGCGAAACAGAATATCCCGTATATTTCAGAGTCGAGGGCAACGAGCGCAAGACCATACTTGAAACTGTATTGAAGCTTTTCCCGGATGCAAGAATTATAGTCCGGGCCAATGCTCCCGAAAGTGAGATCGCCTTCATAAACAGTTCGATTCCTGTTTATGAACAGGAGAGGGCAGTAACTGAGCTTGAGAAACTCGGTGTGTCGGTTAAATCAAAAATCCGTATATCGGATTTATGATATATACATCATTCTGTATTACTAAAGAAAAAAGACTTGGGGGAGAAAGAAATGAGTTTAATCGTACAGAAATTCGGCGGAAGCTCGGTTGCCGATGCCGAAAGAGTCTTTAATGTTGCCGGAATTGTAACGGATACCTATAAAAAAGGCAACAGGGTCGTGGTTGTTGTTTCGGCTCAGGGCGATACGACAGACGATCTGATCGAAAAGGCAAACGAGATAAATCCCGACGCCTCAAAAAGAGAAAAGGATATGCTTCTTGCCGCAGGTGAGCAGATTTCCATTTCATTGCTTGCAATGGCTATTGAAAAGCTCGGTTATCCCGTTGTATCGCTTTTGGGCTGGCAGGCAGGCTTCCAGACCTCGTCCGCTTATACCTCGGCAAGAATCAAGAAGGTCCATACGGACAGAATTGAAAAAGAGCTTGACAAAAACAACATTGTTGTTGTGGCGGGCTTCCAGGGTATTAACCGATATGAAGATATCACGACCCTCGGAAGAGGCGGTTCCGATACAAGCGCCGTTGCCATTGCGGCAGCCATGCACGCAGATCTTTGCCAGATATTCACTGATGTCAAGGGCGTATATACGGCGGACCCGCGAAAGATTGAAAACGCAAAAATGCTTAAGTCTATTTCCTATGATGAAATGCTTGAGCTTGCCACGCTCGGAGCTCAGGTTCTCAATAACAGAAGCGTTGAGATGGCTAAAAAATACGGCATTGAGCTTGAAGTACTTTCAAGCTTCACCAATACACCCGGTACAATAGTTAAGGAGGCAGCTAAAATGGAAAAAATGTTAATCAGCGGTGTTGCAAAGGATACAGAGGTAGCCCGAATTTCGGTTGTAGGTGTTCCCGACGAGCCGGGTCTTGCTTTCAAGATGTTCTCAAAACTTTCCGCAAAGAATATCAATGTAGATATCATTCTTCAGTCTATCGGACGTGACGGCACAAAGGATATCAGCTTTACCGTTGCAAAGAGCAATGCAAAGGAAGCCGCCGCCATTATGGAGGACTATGTAAACACTGTTGGCGGCAAGAGCGTTTCCGTTGACGAAAAGGTCGCAAAGGTTTCCATTGTCGGAGCAGGTATGGAAAGTCATGCAGGCGTCGCAACCAAAATGTTTGAGGCGCTTTATGATGCACATATCAACATCCGTATGATATCCACAAGTGAAATTAAGGTCTCCGTTCTTATTGACGAGGACGATGCAGACGCAGCCGTAAAAGCCATCCATGCTAAGTTCTTTGATGAAGACTGATATACCGTACATCTGTACAGAAAATCCGGTGAGCCTGACGGTCACCGGATTTTTTATTGCATATTAAAAATATTATACGAAACGACTATCAGCTTATACTATGGCGGGTCATCGCAATAATAAAAAAACGGCGGGAATACCCACCGTTTTTATTATTTATAAAACTCATTCCTCCGGAATACTTGCTGTTGTTCCGGCACCGCCGGCCAACATACCTAAAAATCCCATGCCTGTCGTATCCTCTGTAACCTCATAATCATCCGGTACGGTAAACAATGAAGCATCTGCCTGTGTTTCAA
>CANRDH010000095.1 GCA_947629295.1 uncultured Clostridia bacterium | reverse complement strand
TTGAAATAATTAGCCGCCTTGTTTGAAAGAAGGCTGATATCCTTGAATGTGAATGTTTTCTCCCCACCGTGGTCATCGCACCATACAAGTGCTTTCTTGTTTTCATCCTGCTTTGCCCATTCGTCAACAATGTCAAATCCAAAATTAAAATTTTCGGGCACGTTTACCTTGTAGTTCTTTTTGAAGTCTTCATACGAGTCAAATTCGATGCGTGGTAAAAATCTGTCCAACAGCATTTTTTATTCTCCTTACTTTAATAAATTTTCAGCCGTATTAGTATTTTAACGTACATAATAACACAATGATGACATTTATTTGTAAAATAATAATTTTAACGGCTTGCTAAATATGATAACACGTTGATTTTTCTTTGTCAAGATTACTTTTATGTCTATTATAAGCATTATAATATCATTTTTATACCGGTTAAAATTTTTGTCTGTATTTTATTCCCCCAGACCAAACATTTTGCCGCCGTATTCCCTTTCGCTTATATCTCCTCCTATAACCCTGCCATCCATAATTATAAGATTCAAAACGCATCCGTTTTTTCTCTCGGGCGAGATTATCTCATAAGAATACAGTGTACAGTTTTTGCTCTTATATTTTTCAAGGTCAAGACCTATTTGCTTCTGAAGGTCATTATACTGCAAATAAGTATCATTAAAATGCGACGGAATCGTAATATTTTTGGTATATATTGGTTCATCAACAATTTTCAGAGCGAAAAAATCTGCAAATTCAGAGATTTCTTCTCTCGTTTCCGCCCTCAGAGAATAGGTTTTTCCGTCAAATTCAGCGGTATAAGGGTCGTCCCGAAATATGACAAAAAGTATTGTTGTCAGGATGATTATAAATGCACCGAGAAAGATAATAATTTTTTTGCTCTTAATGAGCTTTTGAAATACAGTAAAAATAACCAAAAATTTGCTCTCCTTTTCTACACAATAAATTGGAAAAAATTAATAAATAACTTATGCATGATAATGAAAAAGCTTCGAAATCGAATATTAAGCACTGTTTTGAGCATATAATATTTGAGTAATAATAAATCCCGAAATAGCGGAGTTTATTGTTATGCAGGATTTCTGCAAAATTAATTGAGGTGAAAAACTATGTCACAGAATGATTTTTATGATGAAGGAAGCTTCAGTGCTATCGGAACGCCGTTTGACCCATACGGCAGGGAGGACGAATGCAAAGTAATAAACGGCAGGATTATGCCTTTTCAATTCAGATACCCTGTGTATCCTTATGCATTTACGATGATTAGAAATACCGTACCGGACGACCTTCATAATTCCGAAGAATAGACGGCGTCAAAATGCATAATGAAAAAAATGCGTAATAAAGTTGTTTCACATCATGAATTTCTGACACCGGTGTCAGTCCGTCCGGCTTGCCGCCGGTGTCGTTTTTCGATCTACCGGGCGCACAAACCGTGCCGTCTGATAAAATGTATGCGCCGCGGCGGAAAATATTGACATGAGAATTCTATTATTATATAATTAAATCCGTAATATAAATTTCGGAGGGTAAGATATGAGCAGGCTTCAACGACTGATAATTGAATACGGCAATAACAAAAATAAAAATACATACCGTGATATACTTGCTGAAATACAAAACGGCGAGGTTTTGTATTCCGCTTTTTCTCCTGTAACGAGGGGACATTTTGTTGATTATGTAGAGGGAATACCGTCATCATTCCTTTTTTCCGAAAAACAATATTGCGAGGATTTCTGCCGCCATATAAAGGAAAGCGGTTATACTGTAGGAATCGCCGAATGTAAAAAGGACAGCAGGCTGAGTATGCTTTCGGATTATCACAGGAGCGGAATAGAATCTGTCCTTATAGATAACGGCAAAGCTCATATCCTTATTCCGCTCAGCGACCTTATCAATGTGCCGGATTTTTCAAAAATACCCGAAGAACAGCGTCCGATCATAAATCCGTCCTTTGTATGCAGTGCGAACAGATTTTTCCAATGTATTGAAAATAAAACCGTAACGCCGGATAAGGAAATTAATTTTCTTTCCGACGCATATAATGCAAGATATATTATACCCATAGAGGGCAAGCCCGAAGGCAATAGAGTAAATATTCCGTCAATCGGCAGAAATGACGGGGAAAAGGTCATACCGTTCTTTACGGATATAAATGAATATAAGAAGATTGACCCCGAAGGTAAGTTTAATCCTGTACCGGCAGGCTTTGCTCACATAGAAAATCTTTGCAGTGCGGGAGAAATTGTTGTCATTAATCCGTTCGGATTTAATTTTACGGTAACAAAAGAAACCTGTGAGGCTGTAAATAAGGCTGTAAAGCTTGCGCCGCAGTCGGATGGAGAGCGTGCGGTAATATATACGCTTGAAAAAATACCTTCCGAAATAACAGAAAAGCTTAGCGAGCTTTTTGATAATGACGGAAGAATAATGAGAGCCTTTTTAAAGGGACTGAGAAAGTCGAGCGGCAGTCAGCTTCTTGTCACTCTTGACTGCGGCGACAGGGAAGAAGATGAAGTCAGGGCTATACTTGAGGAAATGAAAGCTAAGTCGGAAAAGTTTACAGATAAGTCTATAGCCTTTGTTTCAAGTATGAGCCATATGGGCAGACTTGCTTCAAATGAAACAGTACCCTTCTTTGAGAGATTTGTTGTGGATGTAAGTATTCCGCCCGAAAACTTTGATATTGGGGAATAAAGATTAATACCGTAAATTCAGAGAATGTCCTGATATCGGTCAAAAATAATTTTGAAATTATCCATACATATAATTGACTTATTATGGATTTTGAATTATAATTAAATGGTATCATTACATAATAATGCGAAATATTGTTGTTTTCGCAGCGTAAAAATATAAATGGAGGCTTTTAAGTATGAAAAGAGTTTACAATTTCTCGGCAGGCCCTTCTATGCTGCCGCAGTCGGTTCTAGAAAAGGCAGCGAGCGAAATGCTCGATTATCAGGGCAGCGGTCAGTCCGTTATGGAAATGTCACACCGTTCAAAAATTTACGGAACAATCATAGAGGGAGCAGAGGCACTCCTCCGTGAGGTTATGAACATTCCCGATAACTATAAGGTACTTTTCCTTCAGGGAGGAGCTTCAACACAGTTTGCGGCTATTCCCCTTAACCTCGGCGTAAACAGCGGCAAGGCTGATTATGTTATCACAGGTCAGTGGGCGACAAAGGCTCAGAAGGAAGCTGCAAGATACATAGACGCAAATATCGTTGCTTCTTCAAAGGATAAGACTTTCTCCTATATCCCGAAGCTTGATCCCGATACATTTACAAAGGATGCCGATTATTTCTATATCTGCATGAATAATACAATCTACGGAACGCTTTATCATGAGCTTCCCGAAACAGGAAATGTGCCGCTTGTTGCGGATATCTCATCCTGTATTCTTTCACAGCCGATAGATGTTACAAAATTCGGAATTCTCTATGCAGGCGCACAGAAGAACATGGCGCCGGCAGGTCTTACAGTTGTTATTATACGTGAGGATCTTATCGGTCATGCAAAGGATATAACTCCCACAATGCTCAATTACAAGACACACGCCGATAACGGCTCGATGTTCAATACACCTCCATGCTATACGATCTATATAGCTAAGCTCGTTCTCGAGTGGATAAAGAACGATATCGGCGGTCTTGAGAAAATGAAGGAAATTAATGAAAAAAAGGCTTCTATCCTTTATAATTTCCTTGATAATTCCAACCTCTTCAAGGGTACGGTCGTTCCTGAGGATCGTTCACTTATGAATGTTCCATTCATTACGGGAAACGAGGAGCTTGACGCTAAATTCGTTAAGGAAGCAACAGAGAATGATTTTGTTAATATCAAGGGTCACCGTTCAGTCGGCGGTATGAGAGCATCCATATACAATGCTATGCCTGTTGAGGGTGTAGAGAAGCTTGTTAAGTTTATGGGTGAGTTTGAGGCTCGCAATAGCTAATTAAAATTAATTATATAAGGTGATAAAAATGTATAATGTTAAGACACTCAATAAGATTTCTTCGGTAGGGCTTTCACGTCTTGGAGAGAATTATACGGTAGGTGATGATGTTCAGAACCCTGAGGCAGTCCTTGTCCGTTCTGCGTCTATGCATGATATGGAGCTTCCCGAAAGTCTTCTTGCCATTGCAAGAGCAGGTGCGGGAGTGAATAACATTCCGCTTGACAAATGTGCGGAAAAGGGTATTGTAGTATTCAATACTCCGGGTGCAAATGCAAATGCCGTTAAGGAGCTTGTTATGACAGCTTTGCTTCTCAGCAGCCGTGATGTTATCGGCGGTATCGAGTGGGCAAAGACGCTCAAGGGCAACGGTGATGCGGTAGGCAAAATGGTAGAAAAGGGCAAGAGTCAGTTTGTTGGTCCAGAAATTAAGGGTAAGACGCTGGGCGTTGTAGGTCTTGGTGCTATAGGCATACTTGTGGCAAATGCTGCGGTTGCACTCGGCATGGAGGTTATCGGTTACGATCCGTTCCTTTCTGTTGACAATGCACTCAGAATTTCTCACAAGGTTAAGCATGTTGTAACACTTGACGAGGTATTTGCGGCAAGCGATTATATAACCGTTCATGTTCCGCTTACTCCCGAAACAAAGGGTGTTATCAATGCGGAGAATATAGCAAAGATGAAGGACGGAGTTCGTATAATCAACTACTCCCGTGCTGATCTTGTTGTATCCGCTGATGTTATTGAGGCAGTAAAGAGCGGTAAGGTTGCAAATTATACGACTGACTTTGCAACGGATGATATACTTGATGTAAAGGGCATTATCGTAACACCTCACCTCGGAGCTTCAACGCCCGAATCGGAGGACAACTGTGCAAAGATGGCCGCTGATGAAATCAAGGATTATCTTGAAAACGGCAACATTAAAAATTCCGTTATTCTTCCGACAGTTTCTGTTCCGCGTACAGGTGCGGCAAGAGTTTGCGTAATACACAGAAATGTTCCGAATATCCTTACAACCGTTACGGCTGCTCTTTCAGAAACAGGAAATAATATTGAAAGTCTTGACAGTAAATCAAAGAAGGATTATGCATATACGATACTTGATACGGCAAATGCCGTTGATGCTGCGGCAGCGGATAAGATTGCTGCAATCGACGGCGTCATCCGTGTAAGAGTGATCGGCTGATAAAAAACAAAAGCATATCTGCACCCGAGGCAATCAGTTTCGGGTGCATTTTGTAATTACGGATAATATATATACCAAAGGTATATTATACTTATAGTATAATATGTAACGGGAAAGAGGAGAAAACGATATGTCAGCTAAAAAGGTAAGAACCCGATTTGCGCCGAGTCCGACAGGCTTTATGCACGTCGGAAATCTCAGAACGGCACTTTATGAATATCTTATTGCAAAATCTCTTGACGGTGATTTTGTATTGAGGATAGAGGATACCGACCGGGAAAGAAAGGTAGAGGGTGCGGTAGATATAATTTATGATACATTAAATTCGGCGGGACTTAAGCATGACGAGGGCCCCGATGTAGGCGGACAATACGGCCCGTATGTACAGAGTGAGCGAAAGGATATGTATCTTCCCTATGCGGAGGAGCTTATAAAAAAGGGCAGGGCTTATCGCTGCTTCTGCACAAAGGAAAGACTTGACAGCCTCAGAGAGAATGCGGACGAGCCGGGAGCAGGCTATGACCGCCGCTGCCGCAGCTTGTCGGACGAGGAGGTACAGGAGCTGCTTGAAAAGGGTACGCCCTTTGTAATACGGCAAAAGATGCCGCTTGAGGGTATAACTACATTCGAGGATGCGGTATACGGTACTATTTCCGTTGAAAACTCAGAGCTACAGGACCAGATACTTATTAAGGCTGACGGTTATCCCACCTATAATTTTGCGAATGTAATTGATGACCATACAATGAATATAACTCATGTCGTAAGGGGAAGCGAATATCTTTCCTCGACGCCGAAATATAATCTTCTTTATGAGGCTTTCGGATGGGAGATACCGACATATATACATCTGCCGCTTATTATGGGAAAGAATGATGACGGCTCAATATCCAAGCTGTCAAAGCGTCACGGAGCGACAAGTTTTGAGGACCTTGTAAAGGCGGGCTTTTTGCCGGAGGCTATTATAAATTATATTGCTCTACTCGGTTGGGCCCCGAAGGATAACAGGGAGATGTTTACACTTTCAGAGCTTGTTGAGAATTTCTCTATAGACAGAATAAGCAAATCGCCGGCGGTATTTGATTATGATAAGCTGGAATGGTTCAATGCGGAATATATCAAGGCTATGACTGT
>CANRDH010000094.1 GCA_947629295.1 uncultured Clostridia bacterium | reverse complement strand
AGGTTGCGACTGTATCAAATGGTAAGATAACTGCCAAGGGCGTGGGTACAGCTACAATAACCGTACAGACTGCAAACGGTAAGAAAGCAACCTGCAAGGTTACGGTTAAAAACCTTCCGACAAGCGTTAAGCTTAGCAAAACCTCCACAACGCTCAACAAGGGCAAGACGCTTACCCTTAAGGCAACAGTTTCACCGAGCAAGAATGTTATTAACACCGTTACATGGTCTACATCCAACAGCAAGGTTGCAACTGTTAAAAACGGTAAGGTTACAGCTAAGGCTAAAGGCACTGCTACCATAACCGTAAGAACATCAAACGGCAAGAAAGCAACTTGCAAGATTACTGTAAAATAAAACAATAAATTACCGCCGCTCCAAGATAATCAGGGCGGCGGTAATTTTATAATCAGATACCGAATACATTGAATCGAAATACATAAACAGGTCTGAAATACTGCATACAATTAGGTTTGACATAATTTTAGCTAAATGCTATACTAATGTCATGTTGTGCAGCAAAATTCATTTACATATACGTTTCATTTTTTCCAATATGCTGAAATGACGGTATTTTGCAGACAATACAAATTAAAGTATAAAGGTGATTTTTATAATTAAAAACTTAAGAAATATCAATATGAATCTTTTTATGGTTTTACTGCTTGCATTTTCAGCAGTATTTACAATAACAATATTTTCAAAATGCTCCCCTTTATATCCTCTCAATAACTGGGACGACCCGAACTGCTTTTTTACTGTCGGAAAATCCATGGCAAACGGCAGCGTATTATACAGGGATATATTTGAGCAAAAGGGACCGCTGCTGTATATGCTGCATTACGCAGCATATCTTTTATCACATACAACATTTACCGGAATATATTATGTGGAAATATCAGCCTGCTTTGTATATCTGTTATTTTCATATAAAACTGTCCGTTTGTTGTCGGATGTCGATAATATTGATTTTTTATTCTTAATGCCTATTATTTCAATATTAACATACAGCTCGGTGTCATTTCAGGGCGGTGACAGTGCGGAAGAATTATGTCTGCCGTTTTTTGCATATTGTTTTTATGCGGGTGCCTATGCTGTCAAAAACGGTAAAAAGACAGGATTGGTACATTGTATTATCATAGGGATTTCGGCAGGCGTGGCGCTCTGGTTTAAATTTACCCTGCTCGGCTTCTTTATCGGTCTTATCATTGCGTTCGTGTTTATATATGTACGAAAAAAATGGTTCAGGGATTTGTTTTATTCCGCCGCTGCAATAATATCGGGAATAATTATATGTTCCCTGCCCGTGATAATATATTTTGCAAAAAATAACGCTTTTGATTATCTGTTTGAAGTATATTTTTATGATAACCTGTTTTTGTACAGAAATGACTCCGTTCCATTTATAGGAAGTATTATAAATTTAATTACAGGTGTAGGTACGTTTTTTATAAATAATCCTTTTGGCTTTGTATGTATCATATCAGGAGCGGCATATTTAGCATATAATAGACTCAAAGCCGTCACAAACAAGAAAATTTCCTGCAGCGAAAACGATCACTCCGAAAATAAATTCCTTCTCATATACTACTGTACCGTATTTGTCGTTACTTTTTCCTTTGTATATGTAGGCGGAAGATTTTACTCCTACTATCCTTTTATTCTGAATGTATTTTCGCCTGTCGGAGCGTGTGCCTTATACATTTGGATAAAGAAAAAATTGTTGAAGAATAACAGAAAAAAGGCTGTCACCGTATGTATTGTACCCGCGATCATCTCTTTTGTGCTTTCCCCGAATTTATCACTTATCGGCTGTGCAAGAGATGCTATGCCTCAGTACAGATTTGCCGAGATAATATGCCGTAAAGACAGTCCCACTCTGCTGAATTACGGTTTTCTTGACGGCGGCTTTTACACTGCCGCAGATATAACACCTGATTGCAGATTTTTCTGCGAACTTAATATTCCCTACGATGAAATGTACAGGACGCAGGATGAATATATCCGTACAGGAAAGGCGGATTTTGTCGTTACCAAAGATGAGCAGCTCGAAAGCACATTATACAGACAGGTCGATGAATGTGAATTTCCCTACGGCAACGGTATCAGTAAATACTACCTATATGAAAAAGTATCATAAATAATACTCAGCCGCCGCCCGTAAAAATCAGAGCGGCGGTATTATTTATAATGACATACTTGATTTATGGCTAACACAAAAAACGATTGACTTGAATAAAGTAATTAAGAATTGAATGAAAAACATTCCGCTTTTATGATTTAAAGTCTTGACAATTTAAAGCAATAGTGTTATTATGAATAACAGCTTCTATCGAAAGGGCATAAAACCGTGATAAAATCTTTACCTATGCGATTTAATGAATATTTTTATCTGTATTCATGCAGACTTTTTGTATGGGTTACAATCATGTGTGCTCCCAAAGCTGTACAATCAGTATAGGACGGTTGTATGTATGAACGGCAAACGGAGTCCGCACGGATTCCGTTTTTTATATTTATATTAAATTTACAGGAGGAATAATTATGATAATTGTACTGAAACCAAATACGAGAAAGGAACAGCTTATTCTTTTTAAGGCTTCTCTGGAGGAAAAATATAACGTAACGGTAAATACTTGGGTAGGCGTGGAATCAACCGTCCTGGGCCTTATAGGCGATACCACACAGATTGATGAGGACTGGATAAGCGCGCAGGAAATTGTTGAAAGCGTCAAGCGTGTTCAGGAACCCTACAAGAAGGCTAACCGTAAATTTCACCCTGACGATACTGTTATTGATCTTCCCACAGGGCAGAAAATCGGTGACGGCAGTCTTTGCATTATGGCAGGTCCATGCTCGGTTGAATCCGAAGCTCAAATAAACTATATTGCAGAAAGAGTAAAGGCGGCGGGAGCGACCTTCCTCAGAGGAGGAGCATTCAAACCCAGAACCTCCCCCTATTCCTTCCAAGGGCTGAAATCAGAAGGTCTTGACCTTCTCAAGGGTGCAAGAAAAACAACAGGACTTCCGATTGTAACCGAAATAATGAGCTCGGCGCATATTGATATGTTCGAGGGTGTCGATATTATTCAGGTTGGCGCAAGAAATATGCAGAATTTTGAGCTTCTTAAGCAGCTCGGAAAAATTGACAAACCCATACTTCTTAAGCGCGGACTTGCAAATACCATTGAGGAATGGATAATGAGTGCCGAATATATAATGGCAGGCGGCAATAGTAAGGTAATCCTTTGCGAAAGAGGTATCAGAACATATGAAACCGCAACCAGAAATACCCTTGACCTCTCCGCAGTACCGGTTGTAAAGAAGCTTTGCCACCTCCCTGTCATCGTAGACCCCAGTCATGCCACGGGAAAAGCCTCTCTGGTGGAGCAGATGTCGCTTGCCGCTGTTGCAGCAGGTGCAGACGGACTTATGATAGAGGTGCATAACGACCCCATGCACGCCCTGTCCGACGGAGCGCAATCCCTTACACCGGATAAATTTGACGAAGTAGCCCGCAAGGTATTTGCTCTTAAAAGGGCATATGATGAAATAATGGCAAATGGATGAATCAGACAGCCGATAACGTCTCATTAAGACAAATTCCCATAACCCCCGCCCTGATTTTCCGGCAAAATACATCAGCCCGACCATAGGATATCCTGCGGTCGGGCGTCTGAATTAAATGATCATAAAGAGTTTACTGTAAAACCTCACTGTTGTCTATTACTGATGAGCCTCAATGTAGTTTACAAGATCCTCAACGGTCTTTACATTTTCAACTTCCTCATCAGGAACCTCAACGCCAAACTCATCATTGATTGTTGTAAGAAGATCTACAACATCAAGAGAATCAGCGGAAAGATCGTTGATAATCGAAGTATCGGGAGTTATTGAATCCTCCTCAACATCAAACTGCTCGCTAAGAATTGCTTTTACCTTTTCCAGTACCATAGATAAGTCCTCCTAAAATAAAATAATCAATAAAAAAATGTGCGCTTCCTGTCTTCCGCTGTGGACAAAAACATATAGTTTATGCTACAATAGGTTTATGCGGAATCAACACCGCTGAGCACAAATTTCTTACAATTAAATCTTATAAGTAATTTAACGATTTGTCAATACGTAAATTACAATTTATTAATATTTTTCCAATAATTATAAAATTTTATAAAAATCAGCACAATTCCTTATAGCTTTATATAAAAAATACGGAGGTAATGATATGTCAGAAAGAAAATTTGCGGTTATAGGTCATCCCATAGGTCATACGATGTCGCCGTTCATACATAAGAGGTTATTTGAGCTTGCCGGAGAAAATGGTATGTATACAATACTTGATGTTGCACCTGAGGAATTCCCCGAAAAAATTTCCGCTTTGAACGAGCTTGCGGGTTATAATGTTACAATACCCGACAAACAGGCAGTAATACCGTTTCTGGACGAGCTTGATAAAAAAGCGGAGCTGTACGGCTCTGTAAATACCGTAAGAAACGGTGCAGTGCGCAAGGGCTTTACAACCGACCCGGACGGCTTTTTAAAAGCTCTTGAAGCAAACAATATACCCTTTGCAGGAGATGTATGTATAATAGGCTGCGGAGGAGTTGCAAGAACCTTCATATATGAAGCCGCTCTTGCAGGCTGTAACATAACTATATCGGTTCGTCCCGAGGATGTTGAAATACGTGACGGTCTTGCAAAAGAGGTAAAGGAAAAAATCGGAATTTCCGACATCAGCACCTGTCTTATCTCAGATATTGAAAGGGGCGGTACCTTTGATTTGCTTGTAAACGCAACGCCGGTCGGTATGTATCCGAAAACGGATGCAATGCCTGTATCCGAGTCGGTTATAACAAGATGCAGGAATGTATTTGACGCAATATATAACCCCCTTGAAACAAGACTTACGCAAGCGGCAAAGGCAAACAATCTAAAGGCTGTCGGAGGTATGGCTATGCTGGTATGGCAGGCAGTTGTTTCCCACGAGATATGGGACGGCTCCGAATATAAAACAGATGACATAAATCAGCTTATTGAAGACAGCTCCAAGGAGCTTAAAAAGAATTTTTGAATAAACCCATAAATAACTAAAATATATGAACGGAGAAATGCTAAATGAAACAAAAAAACATTATACTGTGCGGCTTTATGGGCTGCGGCAAAAGCACTGTCGGAGCACTGCTTGCAAAGAAAAACGGTATGTCCTTTATTGACCTTGACAGCTATATAGAAAAGAAACAGAACAAAACCGTTGCCGAGATTTTTGAGGAAAGCGGAGAGGCGCACTTTCGTATGCTTGAAAGAGAAGCCGCAAAGGAGCTTTCGGAGAAAAGAGGAATCATTATAGCCGCAGGCGGAGGTACCCTGACTTTCAAGGAAAATGTTGATATCCTGCACAAAAACGGATTAATTATTCTTCTCGACCTTCCGGTTGAAAAAATTGCCTCGAGGCTGAAAAATGATAAAACCCGTCCGCTTCTCAACAGACCGGATAAGGATGAAGCAATGCGAGAGCTTTACAATAAGCGACTTCCGCTGTACCGTGAGGCAGCGGATATTACGATAAATGCAAATCAATCCCCTATGAGTATATGTATGGATATAATGGAGCAGCTATGACGGATGACGCAAAATAAAACGGTACTTCGGCGGGTATTGAAAAATCCGACAAAAAATTATATAATAAAAGGCGATATGTTTATTAAGATAAGTGAAAGGATTGAAAGAAATGGCACAGCAGAAAAAGCTTGTAGAAGCTATTACCTCACGGGACGAGGATTTTGCAAAATGGTATACGGATATAGTAAAAAAGGCGGAGCTTGCCGATTATTCAGGAATAAAGGGATGTATGGTTATACGTCCGCACGGATATGCAATATGGGAAAACATTCAGCATGACCTTGACAGAAGATTCAAGAAAACAGGACATGAGAATGTATATATGCCAATGTTTATTCCAGAAAGTCTGTTGCAGAAGGAAAAGGATCATGTTGAGGGCTTTGCTCCGGAATGTGCATGGGTGACTGTCGGAGGAAGCGAAAAGCTGAGCGAAAGACTTTGTGTTCGTCCAACATCTGAAACCCTATTTTGTGAGCATTTCGCTAAGGTCATAAATTCATACCGTGATCTGCCGAAGCTTTATAATCAGTGGTGTTCGGTAGTACGTTGGGAAAAAACAACGCGTCCGTTCCTGAGAACATCCGAGTTTTTGTGGCAGGAAGGTCATACCATGCACGAAACTGCCGAGGAGGCCCGTGAGGAAACGCTCAGGATGTTGCAGGTATACACAGACTTCTATAAGGAAACACTTGCCATACCGGCTGTTACAGGCAGAAAGACTGAAAAGGA
>CANRDH010000093.1 GCA_947629295.1 uncultured Clostridia bacterium | reverse complement strand
CTAAATCGGAAATTTATGAGAAATCATTAACAGTTTCTCACTAATATGGTGTCAGACTGATACCATATTGTCATCAATATTTTTAAAAATATCTTGATATTATAATAAACCAAACTAAGTAAAAAATCAATAAATTTTTTATTTTATTTTGTATACAAAAAATACATTATTCTAAGCTCCTCTCATAAATATTCCCGTTATCCGAAAATTATATATTTAATTTTTCTAAAAAAGTTGACAACAAAGAGCGGTAATGGTATATTATATATTAGTGTATAGTTTAATCGTAATCGGATAGAGGTGCGGTATTGCGTGTAGCATAACTGAGGCTGCCGGAGCCTGTGATTTATGCGAATGGCTGTACTGCCGAAGGGAGGGTTTGGCGGACTTTTCTCTGGGGATATGTCACATTGGCATATAACTGTCATCATAATGCTGTGATGGGGAGCTATCGTTATGTCCCGCTCTGCGGAAAGTCTTTAGCCTTATTGTAGTATATTGGTGAACCGATTACTGTCGGTTCATTTTTTATGCGATTACTGCACTAAATTACCACAAGGAGAGAAAATGAATAATGGAGAAAAAGTATAATGTAGGAATAATCGGCGCAACGGGTATGGTAGGTCAGCGTTTTGCAACACTGCTTGAGGATCATCCGTGGTTCAATGTAACAGTGCTTGCCGCAAGCTCACGCAGTGCAGGAAAAACATACGAAGAAGCCGTTGAGGGACGTTGGGCAATGACAACCCCTATACCTGAAAATATGAAAGATATGGTTATTCTCGATGCCGCCGATATTGAGTCTGTTGCTTCAAAGGCTGATTTTGTATTCTGCGCAGTAGATATGAAGAAGGAGGATATACGCGCATTGGAGGAAGCATATGCTAAGGCAGAATGTCCTGTTGTTTCCAATAACAGCGCACACCGCTTTACACCCGATGTACCTATGGTAATACCTGAAATCAACGATAACCACCTTCAGATAATACAGGCTCAGAGAAAGCGTCTGGGAACAAAAAAGGGCTTTATTGCCGTCAAGTCAAACTGCTCTCTTCAGAGCTATGTTCCCGCTGTTCATCCTCTGCTCAAATACGGCGTGACAAAAGTACTCGCCTGCACCTATCAGGCAATTTCCGGAGCAGGTAAGACCTTTGAAAGATGGCCCGAAATAGTAGATAACGTGATCCCCTACATAGGCGGAGAAGAAGAAAAATCAGAGCAGGAGCCGCTTAAGATTTGGGGTACAATCGAAAACGGCGAAATTGTCAAGACAAATACTCCGTCTATCACGGCTCAGTGTATTCGTGTTCCCGTTTCAGACGGTCATACTGCGGCTGTTTTCGTTGAGCTTGAAAACAACCCCGGCATTGAGCAGATAATAAGCGACTGGGAAAGCTATTCGGGAAAACCGCAGGAGCTTGGACTTCCGAGCGCACCCAAACAGTTTTTGCATTATTTCAGAGAAAATGACAGACCTCAGATAAAGAGCGAGCGTAACCTTGAAAACGGTATGGCTGTTTCTGTGGGCAGACTCAGGGAGGATACACAGTATACAATCAAGTTCGTTTGTATGTCACATAATACCCTGAGAGGAGCCGCAGGCGGGGCTGTACTCCTTGCGGAGCTTCTTTGTGCCGAGGGATATATAACCCATGACTGATTGATAATGAGCGGAGGAAACTACTATGAGTGATCATATTTTTACCGGATCCGGTGTTGCTATCGTCACACCTATGAATACTGACGGCACCGTAAATTTTGAAGAATACGGCAGGCTTATCGATTTCCAGATCGATAACGGAACCGACGCGATCATTGCCTGCGGAACAACGGGTGAATCCGCCACAATGAGCGGTGAGGAGCATTGCAGGGTCATAGAATACACCGTAAAAAAGGTAAACGGCAGAGTACCGGTTATTGCCGGCGCCGGAAGTAATGATACGGCATTTGCCGGAGAGCTTTCCGTCGAAGCGGAAAAACTCGGTGCCGATGCTATACTGTCTGTGACCCCCTATTATAACAAAACCTCACAAAGCGGTCTTGTACGTCATTATAACTATATTGCCGACAAGGTAAATATTCCGATAATACTTTACAACGTACCGTCGAGGACAGGCTGTAATATAAAGCCTGAAACCTATGCGGAGCTTTGCAAGCACCCCAATATCAAGGCAACAAAAGAGGCTAACGGAGATATCTCTGCCCTTGTGCGCACAATGGCACTCTGCGGCGATAATCTTGAAGTGTACAGCGGCGAGGACAGTCAGGCATTTACAATAACTTCTATGGGCGGACTCGGGGTAATTTCCGTATTTGCAAATATATGCCCCAAAGAGTCACATGAGCTTGTTCAAAAGACGCTTGAAGGTGACCTCAAGGGCGGCTTTGAGCTTCAGAAGAAATATATTGCGCTTATGGACGCTCTGTTTTCCGATGTAAACCCGATACCTGTCAAGGCTGCAATGAATCTTATGGGCTTTAACTGCGGGTCTTGCAGACTTCCGCTTGACAGTATGAGCGAAAGCAATCTTGAGAAGCTAAGACAGTGCATGAAATCATACGGACTTATATAAGTAAAAAAAGAAGGTAAAAAAATGACAGATATTATATTATCGGGATGCTCGGGCAAGATGGGGGCTTCCATCATTGCCTGCACAAAATCCCGCACGGACTGCAAAATCACGGCAGGTGTAGATCTTGTGGAGCCTAAGGACGCAGATTTTTCATATGCCCAAAGCTTCGATAAGCTTGATGTTCCCGCTGATGTTATTATAGATTTTTCAAATCCCGCAGTACTTGATCCCATGCTTGCATTTGCCGTAGAAAGGAAGCTGCCATGCGTTATATGCACAACAGGCTATAATGAGGAGCAGAAAAATAAAATTCATAAGGCTGCGGAGAGCATACCTGTATTCTATTCGGGTAATATGTCGCTCGGAATAAATCTTATAATCGAGCTTGCCAAAAAGGCGGCGTCCGTATTCGGAGATGATTTTGATGTGGAAATTGTTGAACAGCATCATAATCAGAAGCTTGACGCACCGAGCGGTACCGCTCTTATGATAGCGGACGCCGTTTCCGAGGTACGGAACGAAAGCGAATATATTTACGACCGCCATGCATACAGAAGAAAACGCAATAAAAAGGAAATAGGCATACATTCCGTCAGAGGCGGAAATATTGTCGGAGAGCATGAGATAATATTTGCAGGAACGGATGAGATACTCAAAATTTCACACAGCGCCCGCTCAAAAACCGTTTTCGCCGTAGGAGCCGTAAATGCGGCGGTATTTTTAAAAGGAAAAGAGCCGGGAATGTATGATATGTGCGATCTCCTCGCCTCCAAATAGGACCTGTCAGCATTTTGAGAACCGGGAGGAATAAGCTGATATACTCCCAACATAACACATAGTGAATACAACATTACACAAAGGAGCGTGACCATTATGAAGCCTACAATTACCGTATGCCATGATATAACCCTGATAACCCTGCGGAATATTCCCGCAGATATCGGTTTTATTTCGGAGATATTCGGTAAAATCGCAGAAATGGGTACGGATGTGGATATGATTTCCCTGTCCCCTGTTCAAAGCTCAAGGACTAATTTGTCCTTTACAATCAAAGACGATGATTTGGTCAATATACTCAGCTATACATCCAAACTTGACGACGGCTCCGTAAAATCTATCGTAAGCAGCGGAAACTGCAAGATAACCGTGAATGATGAAGCAATGGAAAACTGCCCCGGAGTTGCCGCAAAGGTATTTGCAAATGCCGCAAAGGCGGACACCGAAATAAGACTTATTACAACAAGCGAGTCTCAAATTTCTCTTTTGGTTACAAAATCCGATTCCGACGCGGTATTTTCAAGGATAAAAGAGGCTTTTTAACGGTTATTGCATGAATGTAAAAATAAAACGGGAGGTTCATACGGATCTCCCGTTTTATTTGGTATATAGGACTGTAAACCATATGTGTTTATAACAAAGAAAAGGAATAAAGTTTTTTATGTATATTCGCAACGGATAAATATAACAATTTTGCGGGGCAAATATGGCTATTTTCTGACTTTTTGCTAAAAAAGCCGATGAATATTGAAATTATAAGGCATTTATTATATAATAGTAGCTGTGTAGATTTTTTGTCATATACTGCATAAATATGTATAGTGTGGCAGGGGCTTGTTTTCGCATTATTACGCCAATTAAATAATAAATCTGGGAGTGGTCTTCAGTGGTAAGCAATTATGAACATCTGCTTGATAATGTAAAAAGAATACATTTCGTCGGTATCGGCGGCTCGGGTATGTGCCCCCTCGCCGAAATACTTTTTAATGAGGGATTTGAAATAACCGGCTCCGATATTGCCGAATCGGATACTCTTGAGAGAATACGCTCCTACGGAATACCCGTAACAATGGGGCACTTCCCCGAAAACGTCCTCGGAGCAGATCTTGTTGTATATACCGCCGCTGTCAAGCTTGACAATCCCGAACTTGTTTCCGCCAAGGAAAATAATATTCCTGCTGTGGAAAGATGCATAATGCTCGGCGCAGTTGTGGAAAAATATAAAAATTCCATTGCTGTATGCGGAACACACGGAAAAACCACGACCACCTCTATGATAACTCAGATACTCACCATGGCGAATTTCGACCCCACCGTAATAATCGGAGGAAAACTCCCTTTTATCGGCGGAAACAGCCGCATAGGAAAATCGGATATAATTGTCTGCGAAGCCTGCGAATATGTTGACACCTTCCTGCATATATATCCCGCTGTTTCGGTAATACTTAATGTAGACGAGGATCATCTCGATTATTTCGGCACACTTGAAAGAGTAAAGCAGTCATTTACAAAATTCGCCGATCAAACCTCCGATACCCTTGTTGTAAACGGCGATGACGAAAATACAATGTTCTGTATAAACAATATGAGTACAAAGGGTAAGAAAACCGTAACCTTCGGTTTCGGAGAAAAAAATGATTTCCGTGCCGAAATACATGATGACGGCTCAGTATGTAAAACATTTGATATAATAAACAACGGTAAAGTGATAACAACGGTCGAGCTCAGCGTCCCGGGAAAATTCAATGTAATGAATGCACTTGCGGCTGCGGCGACTGCTGTTACGCTCGGAGCCGCTCCGAGTGATGTTTCCTCCGCTCTCCATAAATTCACCGGTGCACACAGACGCTTTGAAATACTCGGAAAACCCAACGGAATTACCGTTGCGGACGATTTTGCGCATCATCCCACAGAGCTTAGGGCAACCCTTACAACAGCAATGAACATGGGCTATAAAAATGTATGGGCGGTTTTTCAGCCTCATACATTTTCAAGAACCTTTACATTCCTTGACGAATTTGCCGAGGTACTTTCTATCCCCGACCACTGCATACTTTCGGAAATACTTCCCGTCAGAGAAAAAAATACCTACAATATATATTCCAAGGACCTTGCCGATAAGATATCCGGCTGTGTATGGTTCAATACCTTTGAAGAAATAACCGATTATGTAACGGAAAAAGCCGGTGACGGCGACCTTATTATTACAATAGGCGGCGGAAATGTTTATATGTGTGCAAATATGATAATGAAAAAGCTTTCCGCAAAGTAAATTCTCCGGCAGGATCAATTATAAAGGCAGGGATTATAATTTGGATAAGAGGCTGAAACTTTATGGCTTTAACAATCTGACAAAAACTTTAAGCTTTAACATATATGATGTATGCTACGCAAAAACCGAAAGAGAGCAAAAAGATTATATTGCCTATATAGACGAACAATATAATTCTGAGCGTCTGACTAATATACTTTGCAAGGTTACGGAAATGATAGGCGCTTCCGTGCTTAATATATCCAAACAGGATTACGATCCGCAGGGTGCAAGTGTAACACTGCTGATATCAGAAAAAGGACTGCCGGAAAAGCTTGACCCCTCCTGCAACTGCGGCAGCTGCGTTATTAACCGCTCCAAGGAATCCATAGCGGCACACCTTGACAAAAGTCATGTTACAGTGCATACCTATCCGGAGTTTTATCCCGGGAATGCAATTGCCACATTCCGTGTTGATATTGATGTATCGACCTGCGGTAAAATATCACCGCTCAATACACTTGATTTGCTTATTGACAGCTTTGATTCCGATATCATTACCATAGATTACAGAGTACGCGGTTTTACAAGAAATACGGACGGAAAAAAGCTTTTTATCGACCATAAGATAACATCTATCCAGGATTATATAAAAGAAGAAACATTAAGACGTTATGATACGGTCGATATAAACGTATATCAGGCAAACATTTTCCATACACAAATGCTTATAAAAGAACTTGAGCTTCAGAATTATCTTTTCAAGACGGATGTATATGAAATACCGCCAAAGGAAAGGCTTG
>CANRDH010000092.1 GCA_947629295.1 uncultured Clostridia bacterium | reverse complement strand
ACGGGAACAAGGGCAGCCTGCCAGTCGTGACAATGTATAATGTCGGGTTTGAAATCAATTACGGGAAGTATGGCGAGAGCAGCCTTGCTGAAGTAGGTGAATTTCTCAATATCCCACTTGATGTCACCGTATGGGCTGTCACCGCCGAAATATCCTTCATTATCAATGAAATAATACTTTATTCCTTCATGTTCATACATCATTATTCCGACATACTTGTGTTCCTGTATATAACCGAGATCCATATAGAAGCTCGTTATATATTGGAAATGCTGTCTGTATTCCCACGGAATACACATATATTTGGGGACAACAACCCTCACATCAAACTCATCCTTATTAATCATCTTGGGAAGTGCGCCGACAACATCTGCAAGACCTCCCGTTTTTACAAACGGATAACATTCCGACGCCACAAACAATATATTTCTCATATGCTTCCTCCTTAAAAAAATATACAAGCTCACAGGCGTAAAAGCCAAAGACTTTTTCCAATATAATAATTATAATCTAATTTTCTGAAATATTCAATACATTTTTTTGCAAAAACGAATGTATTTTTGTATATTATTTCTTTGAAATAAGTGTTCCTGTTCTGAGTGCAATATAAGTCCGCGAACATAAGCCGGAAATCCCCCTGATAATTCCTCTTTTGTAATAATTGATTGAAATTTGCTTTTATTTTCTACATATAAATATTTACTTTTTACATTTTTCTGCTTTACAGAAAGAAAAAAAAGTGTTAAAATGTAGAAGGTACAGTGCGAAGTACCGCTGCCTACTTAAATTAACTTTTTTAAGTAATTTTATTTATATAAGGAGGATTTTTAAATGGCAAGAAAAATGAAAACCATGGACGGTAATAACGCCGCTGCTCATGTGGCATATGCGTTCACAGAGGTTGCGGGTATATACCCGATAACTCCGTCCAGCCCTATGGCAGACTATGTTGATCAGTGGTCGGCTCAGGGACTTAAGAACATCTTTGGAACAACAGTACACGTTTCCGAAATGCAGTCGGAGGCAGGTGCTGCCGGTACGGTTCACGGTTCACTTAACGCAGGTGCTCTTACAACTACCTTTACAGCTTCGCAGGGTCTTCTTCTTATGATTCCGAATATGTACAAGATAGCCGGTGAGCTTCTTCCGGGTGTATTCCATGTTTCCGCACGTTGTGTAGCTTCACACGCACTTAATATCTTCGGAGACCATTCGGACGTTTATGCCTGTCGTCAGACCGGTTTCGCAATGCTTGCTGAAACAAATACACAGGAAGTTATGGATCTTGCTCCTGTTGCTCATCTTGCAGCAATCGAGGGTAGAGTTCCTTTCATTAACTTCTTCGATGGCTTCAGAACCTCTCACGAGATTCAGAAAATTGAAATCTGGGATTATGATGACCTTAAGGAAATGTGCGATATGGATGCCGTTGACGCATTCAGAAAGAGAGCTCTTAATCCGGAGCATCCCGTAATGCGTGGCTCACACGAAAACGGCGATATCTTCTTCCAGCACAGAGAAGCTTGTAACAAATATTATGATGCAGTTCCGGAAATCGTTGAGAAATATATGGGTAAGATCAACGATAAACTCGGCACGGATTATAAGCTCTTCAACTACTATGGTGCAGAGGACGCTGAGCGTGTAATTATCGCTATGGGTTCTATCAACGATGTTATTGAAGAGGTTATCGACTATATGAATGCCAACGGCGAAAAGGTCGGCGTTGTTAAGGTAAGACTTTACCGTCCGTTCAGAGCAGACAAGCTTGTTGAGGCTATTCCTGCAAGTGTTAAGAAGATTGCTGTTCTTGACAGAACAAAGGAACCGGGCGCTCTCGGCGAGCCTCTCTATCTTGACGTTGTTGCAGCTCTTGCAGCTCAGGGAAAAACAGGTATCAAGGTTATCGGCGGCCGTTACGGTCTTGGCTCTAAGGATACTCCTCCTTCAAGCGTATTTGCTGTATATGATGAGCTTGCAAAGGACGAGCCAAAGGCTCAGTTTACTATCGGTATCAACGATGACGTTACAAATCTTTCACTTGAAGAGAAGCCCGCTCCGAATACGGCAGCAGAGGGAACGATCGAGTGCAAGTTCTGGGGTCTCGGCGGTGACGGTACCGTTGGTGCAAACAAGAACTCCATTAAGATTATCGGTGACTATACACAGAAGTATGTACAGGCTTATTTCCAGTATGACTCAAAGAAAACAGGCGGTGTTACAATTTCTCACCTCCGTTTCGGTGATAAACCCATAAAGAGCCCGTACTATATAAACAAGGCTGATTTTGTTGCCTGCCATAACCCGTCATATATTCTTAAGGGCTATAAGATGGTACAGGATGTTAAGCCGGGCGGTGTATTCCTTATAAACTGTCAGTGGACTCCCGAGGAGCTTGATAAACACCTTAATGCTGAAACAAAGCAGTATATCGCAAACAATAATATTCAGCTTTATACAGTAAACGCTATTGATCTTGCAGAGCAGATTGGCATGGGCAAGCGTACAAATACAATTCTTCAGGCTGCATTCTTTGCTCTTGCACAGGTTATGCCTATTGACGAGGCAGTACAGCACATGAAGGACGCTGCTACAAAGTCCTACCTCAAGAAAGGTCAGGAAATCGTTGACATGAACCATAAGGCTATTGATGCCGGTGTCAATGCATTTGTCAAGATTGATGTTCCGGCAGATTGGGCAACAGCAACGGATGAAAAGACGGAAACAACACTTGAAGGCGCTGAAAAGACAGTAAAGATGGTTCAGAACATTCTTGAGCCTGTTGACAAGATGGACGGCGACAGTCTGCCTGTATCCGCATTTGTTGAGCATACAGACGGTACTTTCGAGCTTGGCGCATCCGCTTATGAGAAGCGTGGAGTTGCCGTTATGGTTCCTGAGTGGAATGAGGCAACCTGTGCTAAATGTAATAAATGTTCGTTCGTATGTCCTCATGCTACAATCCGTCCGTTCGCCATGACGGAGGAGGAAGCAGCAGCAGCTCCCGAGGCAACAAAGATTGCTCCGAAGCCTGTTGTTAAGACAGAGTACAAATATACGCTGGCAATTTCTCCGATGGATTGTATGGGCTGCTCCGTTTGTGTAGGCGTTTGCCCGACAAAATCACTTAAGATGGTTCCGCGTGAGACTCAGGATGCACAGCAGGCAGTATTTGATTATTGTGTTGCCAATGTAAAAGAGAAGCCCGAAACCACAAATACGGCTACGGTTATCGGCAGCCAGTACAAGAAGCCGCTCCTTGAGTTCTCAGGCTCATGCGCAGGCTGTGCAGAAACTTCCTATGCGCGTCTTGTTACACAGCTTTTCGGTGACAGAATGTATATCTCCAATGCTACAGGATGTTCTTCAATCTGGGGCGGTCCTGCTGCTACATCGCCGTACACGGTTACTGCCGAGGGTCACGGTCCTGCATGGGCGAACTCACTCTTTGAGGATAATGCAGAGCACGGCTACGGTATGTATCTTGGACAGAAGGCTATCCGTGACAGACTTATAGCTGATCTTGAGCAGATTGCTGCCAAAGATAAGGCTCCCGAGTCTGTAAAGGCTGCCATTGCAGAATTCCTTGCTACAAAGGATGACGGCGAGAAGAACGGTGCTGCTGCAAAAGCGGTTGTAGAAGAGCTTGAAAAGCTTGACTGTGATTGTCCGACAAGAAAGGATGTTCTTGAAAATAAGGAATTCCTTGCTAAGAAGTCCATATGGATATTCGGCGGCGACGGTTGGGCATATGATATCGGCTTCGGCGGTCTTGATCATGTTCTTGCAGCAGGCGAGGATGTAAACATCATGGTATTTGATACAGAGGTTTACTCCAACACAGGCGGACAGGCATCAAAGGCTTCACAGATCGGTCAGGTAGCACAGTTTGCCGCAGCCGGTAAGGCTATAGCTAAGAAGTCACTTGCAGATATCGCTATGAGCTACGGTTATGTATATGTTGCACAGATCGCTATGGGTGCAGACCAGAACCAGACACTCAAGGCTATCAGAGAGGCTGAGGCTTATCCGGGACCGTCACTCATCATCGGTTATGCACCCTGTGAGATGCACTCAATCAAGGGCGGCATGAAGAATTGTCAGGCTGAGATGAAGAAGGCTGTTGACTGCGGTTACTGGAATATGTTCAGATACAATCCGCTTCTCAAGGCTGAGGGCAAGAATCCGTTTACGCTTGACAGCAAGCCTCCGAAGGAGAGCTATCGTGACTTTATTCTCGGCGAGGCACGTTATAGTGCACTCACACGTTCCTTCCCCGAAAGAGCGGAAGAACTCTTTAAGAAGGCAGAGGAGAAGTCAGTTGAGAGATATGAGGAGCTTAAGGAGCGTTCCGGTAGCTGATTTAACATCAATTGATACACTAAAACAGCGGCAGTCGTTTTGGCTGTCGCTGTTTTTAGTACTTTTTTGCGGTGGTGGGGGGACTATAATACCAATTATACTCATTTTGGACATCACCGAAAAAGTGTATAAGTTTGATTTAATACTGAACGAATAATGTTTTTATCACATATACAATTCGCATAATACGTATACTTCATTTAAGTAAGCCCAACCTTGAACATGACAGAGGGGACGCCCTCTCGCAGGGCGTCCCCTCTTGAAAAAGTTCACCGGACTGTTTTCAATTCACCCCTTGCTCAGGCGTGAATGCTTAGAGATTTCGCCGTCTGCGGACGGCGACCAGAGGCTCTGCCTCTGGACTCTGCAAGCCTTTTGGAAAAGGCTTGACCTAAAACTGCCTTTTGCTCGACATAAGTTTCCTACGGCGGCGTGCCGGCGGCGTGCCGCCGCTGTCAATCCGTAACTAATTTACTCGGGTAAGCTAATCTATAGCTCGACCAAGTAATAAGTATGTCATTTGTAGTTGCGGAGCGGGTGCCGTGCCGGCACTGTCAATTCGTAACTAATTTTCTCAGGTAAGTTAATCCATGGCTCGACCATAAATTTACCCGATGAACAAGCGGGGTGCCCCCGCTGTCAATCCGTAACTAATTTACTCAGGTGAATTAATCTATAGCTCGACCGTAAATTTACCCGATGCACAACAGATGAGTTTGTCATTTGTAGTTGCGGAGCGGGTGCCGTGCCGGCACTGTCAATCCGTAACTAATTTACTCAGGTGAATTAATCTATAGCTCGACCGTTCATTTACTCGATGAACAAGTAATAAGTATGTCATTTGTAGTTGCGGAAAGCCTCGCAAGAGGCTTTCTCGACACTTTCTTATGCACACCGACAGGCAAACTAATTATCGCGGAAACGCACTACCCGTCCACAATAATCAAAGCGAACGCAGTGAGCGATCCCGCGAATATGCCCGCGGGGGCATCCCCGCCGGGGGCATCCCGCCGCCCCCGCCGCTCGTTATGTTAATCTGCATATTTGTTGTCGGTTTCGTTCCATGAGTACATCTTGCGGATCTCTGAGCCTACCTTCTCAAGCTGATGCTCAGCCTTGAGGGCACGAGTAGCATTGAAGTGAGCTCTGCCGTTCTTGTTCTCGGCAATCCACTTTGATGCAAATGTACCGTCCTGAATTTCAGCAAGAATCTTCTTCATCTCAGCTTTCGTCTGATCTGTGATGATTCTCTTGCCTGTTTCATAATCACCGAACTCTGCTGTGTCGGAGATCGAATATCTCATCATTGAGAAGCCGCCTGTGTATATAAGATCTACAATAAGCTTCATCTCATGAATGCACTCGAAATATGCGTTCTCGGGAGCATATCCTGCTTCAACAAGAGTTTCAAAACCTGCCTGCATAAGAGCTGTAACGCCGCCGCAAAGAACAGCCTGCTCACCAAAGAGGTCGGTTTCTGTTTCAATTCTGAATGTTGTTTCCATAAGAGCAGCACGTGCAGCACCGATACCTGCACCGTAAGCAAGAGCAATGTCGAGAGCCTTGCCTGTGGCGTCCTGATATACTGCAACAAGAGCAGGAGTACCCTTGCCCTCAACATACTCCGAACGTACTGTGTGACCGGGAGCTTTAGGAGCGATCATGAATACGTCAATATTCTTCGGCGGAACGATCTGCTTGAAATGAATGTTAAAGCCGTGTGCAAAAGCAATAGCTTTGCCCTCTGTAAGATTGGGCTCGATATCATTTTTGAAGATATCAGCCTGCTTTTCGTCAGGTGTGAGAATCATTATGATGTCAGCCTTCTGAGTAGCTTCAGCGGTTGTGTAAACCTCAAAGCCGAGCTCCTTGACATGATCCCAACGTCTGCTTCCCTTGTACAGACCGATTATGACATTAACACCGCTGTCACGAAGGTTAAGGGCATGGGCATGACCCTGACTGCCGTAACCTATAATAGCGACTGTCTTTCCCTTGAGAACATTGATGTCACAATCAGCATCGTAATAAATTTTTGGCATTTTAAAGACCTCCAAATAAAATTAATTAGATATGTA
>CANRDH010000091.1 GCA_947629295.1 uncultured Clostridia bacterium | reverse complement strand
GTTATTTGAAGAGCATTCCCATAAGACTGTGTATCTTATTCTGCCTTAACTCTACACCGACCGAATCAACCTCTACGCATAGGCTGTCGCCGGGCTTTGCGCCGTCGCTGAGCTCCCTCGGCATAGCATATTTTCCGTCTGGCGTCAGAACATAAACATAATCACTGTCCCGGCTTGCAACACGAAACTGTGAGGTCTTGCCTGCCGTAATAAGAACGACGTCACCCTCCTTGCCGTCAGGTATGAGAACATCCGGCATTTTCGCAAATTTGCCCTTTTCAATTTCAACAACAGCCCAGTTTCCCTCAAAACGATCAATCGTTACCTGCATTATTCCTTCCTCCTTTATGAGGCGTCAGCCTTAATATTCCTTCCGTCCGAGCTTATTTTTATTGTTCCCTCCTCATCGGTTCTGCATATCTCCGCTCCGATTTTTTTCCATCTCTTTAGCGTTTGAGAATGAGGATGCCCGTAGTCATTATCCTTTCCCACAGAAAATACAGCATATTCAGCACCGACAGATTTGACAAAATCAGAAGATGATGATGTATTGCTTCCGTGATGCCCCACTTTGATAACATCCGCTTTTATATTGACTCCTCTGTCAAGTAATTCCTCCTCAACTTCCTTTTCCGCATCGCCCATATAAAGAAAACTATTGCTTCCATAGCTTATTTTGATAACAACAGAATAATTATTCAGTTCGTCATATTCTGCGCTTATCGGCGCCAGAATATCCGCACTGTAATCAAATTCATCCGAGACCGCAATATTCATTCCTGCCTTTGCGGTATTTATAGTCATGCCCTTGTCCTGTACGGCGGTCAGCAGATTTTCAAAGGTCTTTGTATTTGTGCTCGCTTTTGGCATATAAATGTTCCCTATGTCAAATTTATTAATGATTTCTGCCATTCCACCAATATGATCGGCATGGGGGTGCGTTGCAATAAGATAATCAATTTTTGAATATCCGAGCTCGTTTATGTAATCCGCGACGGTATCTGCATATTGGTAGGTTCCGGCATCTATCAGCATGGTCTTTCCGTCAGGAAATTCAATAAATTCACTGTCGCCCTGTCCGACATCAATATAGTGGCTTATGAATTCATCGGTATGAGTTCCGTTCTCGCTTTCGGAATGGTTGTCGGAATGATTTAACGAAAATACACAGACGCAAACCAAAACAGCCAAAGCCGTACATACAGATAATAATTTTTTTCTTTTCATAAAGTCCCTCCGGATTTATTTTAGCATAAATCGAGAGGGGCTACAAGTACTTAATTCTTTTTTACAAACATATTTTTGTACAGATTTTAATTTAAAACAACGGAAATCAAGCGGCCCTTGGCACACCGGGGTCGTTTTCAACTACAGCGGATGATTCAGCCTTGCTTTCTGCGTTCTCAGAGGTCTGCTCCGACACCGCAAAATCTTTTGCATCATCGGATGTAAGCTTACGAATTGTATATCCTTCGTTCTCCAGAAGCTTGATTATACCTTTTTCACCGTAAAAATGCGCAGAACCGGCTAAAACCATAACCTTTTTTCCGTCATCTATATATGATTTGATTTTTTTAGCCATTCCGACATTTCTGTCATCAACAAGAATTTTGTTATACTCTTCTGCCAACTCCAAATCCTTTTTGTCAATAGAGCTTTCGCCGGCAACATCATCGTCATTGGATATTTCGTTTCCTTTCTTCCACTCGTTATAAAGCTCAGCGAGTTCCTTTGCATATTCATCTATAATTCCCTCTTGGGCAATCTCCTTAAAAAGCAGGGTCTGAATATCGTCCGAAAGATTAGCCATTAAATTAAGTTGGAAATCGACAGATTCCAATTCTAAAATTTCCTTTCCTTCCTCCTTGGCTCTGTCAAGCATATTATAATCAATTCCGTAGTCTGTTGAAAGACCTGCCTTCGATGCGGCGGCAAGCTCAACATAGTTGCTCCACAAAGCGGGCTTCATATAATCAAATGCTGCCATATACTGTCCGGCGTTTGCAAGCTCCTTTACTACTGTATTGTATTGCTCCTCGGGAACATGCTCCTTTATTGTAGTGCCGTCAGTATACATAAGCTTTGTGTAAATTGACATATCAATATCCATAGAGTCGGTATCACATTCGACTGCAAGGGCATCGCATTTTGCATAAGCCGCTTCAAAGTAATCAGGCAATACCTCGGCATCTGCGTCCGCAACATGAATAGTTCCCATCATATACAGACTGTTGCCGTTGCTGTCGGTGACCTCCCATACGGCAGGAGTTATTGTACTCTTTGCAGGTTCCGAGCTTTGCTCAGAGGTAAGCTCGGATTTTTCGTTTTCCGATACATTTTCATCCTTGCTGCTTTCTTTTTCCGATACTTCGGAATTTACAGAGCTCTGCACAGAGGAGCTTTTTGATGCCTCCTCGTTCTCACGGGTATTGACACATCCCGAAATAAACATTGAGGAGCATATAACAGCGGCGGCAAGAGCCGCAAAAATTCTTTTAGATTTCATACTGACACCATCCAATTAAAAATAGTTTTTTTAAAACGATACCGACCGCCCGTTTTTTAAATGTTTATACCTAATTGCTGACCAACCCCTGTCATAGTATAGGATATAACATAATTTATCTTTTGTCAATTGCTGTACTGTTATAAATTGCAATAGACATATTCATTTTGCAGTGATATAATATTCGTAGTATCGGCGGATAATATGCTGCGGTTATTAAGTTGTTTTATATATAATGAATGAGGTGGAGAGGCAATGGCGATAGCGGGAATAGTAGCGGGAGGTACAGGCTCAAGAATGGGAGCGGATATGCCGAAACAGTTTTTGGATTTGTGCGGTGAGCCTGTGATAATACATACAATAAAGAGATTTGCTCTTAATAAGAATATTACTGATATTATTGTCGGTATACATTCCGATTGGTACGATTATACGGACGTCATGATAAAAAAATATTTTGATGCGGGGGTTCATCTTACAAGAGGCGGAAATGACAGAAATGATACTATTGTAAATATAATAAAATATGCGCAAGAAAAGCTTAAGGCAGGAAGGGATGAGATTCTTATTACCCATGACGTCGTGCGGCCGTTTGTAAGCGACAGAATGATTGAGGACAGTATAGAAGCAATGAAATACTGCGATATATGCACAGCGGCTTTGCCGGCAACGGATACCATGATAATTTCGGAAAACGGAAGGACTGCATCCGAATTTCCGCCAAGAAGTATGATGTTCAGAGTACAGACTCCCCAGACCTTCCGACTTGGCAGTTTTATGGAAATGCTCGGAGGTGTTTCACCGGAAGAAAGAAAAAATATTACCGATGCGTGTAAGCTTTTTTATATTAACGGCAGGGACGTCTATCTTATCGACGGAGAGGAAACCAACATAAAGCTTACATATCCGAGCGATTTCGACGCTGCAAAGGCATTTATGCGGCATAATGCATAAAATTCAAAAATAATTTTTGTGGATTAAGCGGTGTAAAAAACGGGAAAAAATGATTGTAATATTACCCTTTTTATTGTAAAATCAAATTGAATATAAAATTGGAAGGGAATGGTTGTTGTGTATACTAAAAAATCGGCACGTGTTTTGAGTGTATTGTTAGCTGTTTTTATCATTTTACCTGTTTTTATATGCCTGCCGATTCGTGTGCAGGCGGCTTCCACTGTCGATATAACCATTGATGATGTCACAAGAAAATATAAGGAGGCGGCAAAGTGGCTCGGGTATGTAAATGATAAGCGTGCTGAAAAGAACCTTCCGGCACTTGTTATGGATACAGAGCTTCTTGAGCTTGCCATGAAACATTCCGCAGAGCTTTCTGTATATGTAAGTGAGGATAACCTTGACGGAACAAGCTTTCTCAACAGCGGTTCAGGTATGCGCTGTGTGTCTTTGGCACACGGTCAGATCATAAGCAGGGCATCTGTTATTAACGACAGTAACCTCAGTATATTAAATTCTTCTCTGAAATCCATAGGTATAGGATATGTAACCGGTAAGGGAAACGTAAATTACCTCACTATACTTACCTCCACGGAAAATCCAAAACCGGTTGATTCTTCGGTGCTTACACAGTCAAATTTTAATCTCAATCAAAGCACAAAGTGTCTTACAAGCTATCTTAAAAAGATTTCTTTAAATTATCAAAGCGGAAATGTTGCCTGCGGTGCAAACCTTCAGCTTAAGTTTGTAGTTTCAAATCTGGCATATGAAGGCTATACTGCTTTTGTTTCCGGAGATACAAATGTTACGACAACAAATTCATCTATAATCAAGGTTGATAACCCGGATAAGCTTCTCGCAATCAGGGAAGGGGAAGCAACAATAGGTATGTATTTTAAGCTGTTCCCGGATATTTCCGCAACATCTGATTATAAGGTTGTTACGAAAAGCTTCAGCGGTTGCACTATTGAACCGATACCGGATCAGATATATACAGGCAGGGCTATAACGCCGGCAGTTACTGTGACTTCTAATGACGGAAAAGTACTTAAAGTCGGTACTGATTATTCGGTTACATATTATAATAACATAAATGTGGGAATCGCAGGTGCCGTTGTAAATGGTATGAACTCTTATTACGGCAAAAGCGGTACTGTGAATTTTAATATTGTTGACAAAACCAATGCTTTTACAATAAATGTCATTACAGATAAATCTGATATTACATTGGGGGACAGTGTTTCCATTACAGCGGTTGCTTCTAACGGAAAGGCTCCCGTTAAATATAAATTTGATTATTCTGACTCGGGTTCGTCTTCCTATTACACTATACAGAGTGAAGGCACGTCTGATAAATGCAGTTTTAAGCCTTCCAAGATTGGTTCGTATACTGTCAGGGTAACGGCAAAGGACAGTCAGGGAAAACTGGCTGTATCAAATGTACAAGTTAATGTCCGTGATGCGCTGAAATGTACTGCAAGCGTAAGCCCTGCTTCAATCACAGTAGGTAATACGGTAAATATCAAAGGAAACGTAACCGGAGGGACTTCGCCGTACAGTTATGAAATATCCGTAAAGAAGCCCGGAAGCTCAGGATATACGGTTATTAGTAAGCTCGGCTCTTCCTCGTCGGTTTCGTATAAGCCGGAAACATCAGGGTCATATGAATTCCGTGTACTTGTCAAGGACAGTAAAGATTCTATGGCTGTTGATTTACAGACGCTTACAGTAAAAGATACCGCCCTTGTGAATAAGTCAACTGTAAGCGCAGCAAGTGTCAGTGTCGGAACAAAGGTCACACTTACAGGCTTAGCAAGCGGTGGTGCGGGTTCATATAAATATGCTTTTTATTATAAGGAGCCCTCGTCCTCAAGCTGGAAAACAATTGGTACGGAATTCGGAACGGCTTCAACCGCAGCGTTTACTCCTGATAAATCAGGAAGCTACAGTGTCAGGATAGATGTCAAGGACAAGTCCGGAACAGTAAAATCCAAAACTTTCACGGTAAATTCAAAAATCAATGCACTGGTAAATTCCTCAAAAGTAAGTGCAGCAAATGTAAAGAAGGGTACAAAGGTTACGATTACTGCGGTGGCAAGCGGAGGATTGAGTCCATATCAGTATGCGTATTACTATAAAGCTCCCTCATCCTCAAGCTGGACTGCCATAAAGGGTTACAGTGGCTCGACCACAGCCGGGTTTACACCCGACAAGGTTGGAAACTACAGTGTTAAAATTGATGTGAAGGACAGCGTCGGCACGGTAAAGTCAAAGACTCTTACCGTAAAGGCTGAGGCAAAGCTGCTTGTGAATAACTCACGTGTCAGCTCCACGAGCGTAAAATCAGGCACAAAGGTTACAATCACTGCTTCTGCTGCCGAGGGTACGGGCTCCTATAAATATGCTTTTTATTACAAAGCTCCCTCAGCTTCCGGCTGGTCAACAATAAAGAGCTTTAGTACATCTAATACTGCAAGCTTTATTCCGACAAATTCCGGGAATTACAGCGTTAGGGCAGATGTAAAGGACGGCGCGGGTACTGTGGTATCCAAGACCTTTACGGTAAAATGTACCGTAAAGCCGCTGGTAAATAACTCGAAGATCAGTTCGACGGGCGTGCAAATCGGAAATAAGGTCACAATAACCGCAGCCGCAAGCGAGGGTACGGGTTCATATAAATATGCATTTTATTACAAGGCTCCGTCTTCTTCAAAATGGACGACCATAAGGAATTACAGTACTACAAAAACAGCAACATTCACCCCGAACAAAACAGGAAGCTACAGCATAAGGGTAGATGTAAAGGACAGCGCAGGTACGGTAAAATCCAGGAGCTTTACTGTCAAATCTACAGCCAAAACATTGGTGAATAATTCCAAGGTCAGCTCCACAAGCGTTAAGCAAGGTACAAAAGTTACTGTTACAGCGTCTGCAAGCGGAGGAAAAGGCTCCTACCGATATGCGTTTTATTACAAAGCTCCGTCCTCTTCAAAATGGACAACT
>CANRDH010000090.1 GCA_947629295.1 uncultured Clostridia bacterium | reverse complement strand
CCTTGAGGGCTGTAAACGCATTGGATTTTTTGTAATTATACGTCTTAGTAAGGTTTCTTATTTCTATCATAATATCAATTCTCCTTTATCGTTTCCACAGGTGATGAGCTTTTTATTATATTATGCGGCAGTATGATTGACAGCAGATACATAGCCGCAAGAATCACTACACTTATAACAAAATTGTTCCATCCGAATGACAGGCCTATAAGATACTCAAAATTCATAGCCCACATTCCGTAAATACCCAATACCGCAAGTACTACCGACATACCGAGAATTATAACCAGATTTGCACTGATAATTTTTATACAGTCCCTCCAACGGCAGCCGCATATAAAGAATATTCCGAAGGTTTTCATCTGCCTTATCGCAGTCATGGCGGCAGATCCGATAAGTCCCGACAGAATAACAACCGCCGCAGCAATAATCATGGGCAGCATACCGATGTATATATTATTTATCGTATTCTCCGTATCTTCGGATAAAGTCGAAAAATCCTTGTCATCATCAAAATATCCGATGGTTTTCAGCAAATCATTATTTCTCTTTATTGCTTCCTCATCAAGTCCGCTTCCGTATGAAACAAACCACACCGGTTCCGTTGTACAGTTAAATTTTTTATACTTGTCTTCCTTGTAATCAACAAGCTTTCTGTCGGCAATTATGAACGGTCCCGCCATGCTTACATTTGCGTCAAACGCTTCATAAAATGAGAACAATCCCTCTTTATTATTATCATCAGATAAATACCCGCTCCCCGGCGGTTCATAAGTATTGTCCGTCAGGATACCGACAACCCTGAATTTTCCGGCAGGAGTAACGTATAATTCATTTAACTTTGTATCAGTTCCCCCGGATACAACAACTTCTGTTTCACCGGAAGAATTTTTCTCGGATGACGCCCATCTTCCCTCCGCAAGAGGCAGTCTGTATTTTTTGAATATCTCATCATCAAGAAGGATATAATCTACCAATTCCCCCTCGTCCATGGGCAAAGCAGAATGTGGAGCCATATGATCGTCCTCCCAGAACTCAAGCTGTGAATTGTAATAAATTTTAACATCACCCTCAAGATTTTTTTGCAGATAATCTATGACATCCTCATCATCAAGATATCCGTCATGTCGCAGCTTTTCAATTTCCGCATTATCGCACTCATCGTGCTCTAATGTATCATCAAGCATAAACACTACTCCGCTGTTATTCTTAAGTATGTCTTTATACGGCTCATACAGCATATTCTTACTGTTATATGTTCCTGCAACAGTATTGCAGAGTATCAAAAACACAGCCATTTCAATTGTGATTATTAATGTAAGTACAAATTTATTTTTAATCATATCATAGGCAATCTTAAAATATTTCATCATATCAGCTCCTTTTCAGATCCATTACCGATTTTCTTATCATAGGTATAATATTTAAGGTCATTATTAAAAGACCCAGAACAATATATACACCGAAAACTAAAAGATATATATCGGCTGTAAAGAAGCTTTCAAAGGACGGATACAGGAAGGCTATCAGTCCCGATAATAAATATTTGAATATGATAAAGCCTATAACGCAGGAAACAGCAAGGGTCACAAATACTTCACTTATATACATAACAAATATCTGAATCCTGTTTCCGCCGCAGAGCGAAGATATCATCAATATTTTTTTCCTTTTTGACAGGATATATGTATAAAGCCTTGAAATATTAAGAAGAACGACCGCCATAATTATAAATGAAACAACATAAATCATATTGTTGAACTGTTTTTCAAGAAGAGGCTCGGGTTCGGGTTCTTCTATATCATTCGTCAGATCCGAAAATTCTTTTTGTATTGTTTCATAGATTTGTTTTTTCTGCTTTGAAGATGCATTATCAGCAAGAATTGACACCGAACAAACCATGAAATCATCATCCATAGCGGATATCCTCATTTTATATGCCGTATCCGCCGATTCATTTTGCGAAACGGTTTCAACAGAGGAAACAATGTATTCTTTATTATTTATTTTTACCTTATCTCCCTCGGAACAATCCCAGAATGTATCCTTCAATCCTTCATACTTTGTTATTTGTATATCGTTTTCATTATCACCGAAAAACGAAAAGTATTCCTTCATAATATCATCATTTGCACGATAGGCGGAATATGAGTACCTGAACGTATCATCGGTATATCCTGACACCACAGCATAGGTCAATACCCCGTTTGCAGAATTCAATACGTTTTTCAGTTTATTTTTTACATCCTTGTATTTCGGCAATTCTTTATAATTTCCCGGTAATTCTTCCTGCAATGAGTATACGAGAGACTCTGCGGAGGTATTATATTTCTTCCCCAACTTTTCAATTGCCTTATCTGCTTCACTCTCATCCGTTCCGGAATAAATAAGCTCACCTGTTTTAATGTCATAAAGCTTTGTGCACATCATCTCGTCGTCATAGTTATCATAATCCGCCGTATAAATATGAAACGACTTATTATATTCACTTCTGTCCTCTGTAGGAACAGGGGTGGCGGCATCGATCATTCCCGAAACGGTCAGCACGGTTACAATACAGGCGATCTGAGAAATAATTATAAAACAAAATAGCACAGGTCTGTTCACAATAAATTTCTTCAGATTTTTAAAAACCAAAGCAAACCACATTTTTGTCACACCTTCTGCATTTTTTAAATTTACCAAACAATATATAACATTTACTAAAATTAAAGTTTGGTCAGATTTTTATTATTGGTCAATTCAAAATTTCACCATCGTAAATTTCAATTTTTCTTTTGCACTTCTCCGCAGCTCCGGGGTCGTGGGTTATTATAATCACGGTTTTTCCTTCCTCGTTAAGCTTTTGGAAAAGCTCCGTAATTTCCGCCGAGGTTTTCGTGTCGAGTGCTTCGGTCGGCTCGTCAGAAAGTATAAATAACGGATCATTCACGATAGCACGGGCAACAGCCACCCTCTGCTTTTGTTAGTCAGTAAGTCCGCTTCTGTACGAAACAAAAAGAGCTCTAAAAACTATCGCCATATGTAGGATAAGATATATCGGACAGCTTTTCAACATACCGGCGGTTGAGTTCGCCGAATCAACCGCCGGTAGAGTACTTTTGTCTTATTTGCTGATTTTGCTTATCACAGATCTGCTTGAAGTCAAACATCAACCAAAGCAGGAGCAAATTCTTTTTAATAATATAAAAAAGCGCATTACCTTTTACGGAAATCCGCTTAGCTGAACATAAATAAGCTGCACCTAAAAACAGGCGCAGCTTGCGAAGATTTCATCTCAATCAACTATAAATCAACCATAGGTTTGCTCACATTCCTCCTTTATAATTTCCTGAAGCCTGAGAAAATCCTCAAAAGCTGCCGGCTTGCTTGACGGATTTCTCAAAAGTGCCGCAGGGTGCAGGACAGGCATCATAATGACACCGCCCTTTTTGAACAGTTTTCCATGCTCTGCCGTAATTTTTATATCCGGCTTTATAATCTTAGCCGCTGCAATCCTTCCCAGACATACAACGATTTTCGGTCGGATAATAGCAAACTGCCGCCTCAGCCACGGTATACAGCAATCCTGCTCCTCCGGCAGAGGGTCTCTGTTATGCGGCGGACGACATTTTACTATATTTGCAATGTATATATTCCTTTTCCTGTCCAAATCTACAGCAGTCAGCATTTTGTCAAGCAGTATACCTGCTTTACCGACAAAAGGCTCTCCCTTTATATCCTCCTGCTCGCCGGGGCCTTCTCCGATAAACATGACCTCTGCGTCGCTGACCCCGACCCCGAAAACAACATTATGTCTTCCGGGGCAGAGCTTACACTTTTGGCAGGATAAACATTCCTTTTCCAATTCCGATAATTCCGCTGTCTTTTTACCGTCCATATTGACCTCCGATACAACCCCAGAGAAAGCTCCTGATTTACTTCGTTCTTTTATCATTCTATCATAATAACATACTTTTTACAATCAGCTATATAAAAATCATTACTGTATAGCTCAACCAAAACAGGTGGAAACAGTTTATAAAAAAATAAAAGCATAAAAGAATATCGAGCATGAGCTTTGCAGCAAAAATATGTTTTGTCGGATTATTTACAAATCTGCTGCGAATATAGAAAATCAGGAGTAAGGGTAAAATGCATTTTGCCAGAAATCCGCCCAATCCGTCAATATTGAGGGATAATAATGGATTAGCTTCTATAAAAAGTCCGCTGGAAATAAGAACAAGTGTAAACAAATAATCGGACAGATTAAGAAAATATATAAGTGCAAGCCTGTTGTCCAAAGAACACTCCGTTGTAACAAATGATAATATCTTTTTCATATTTTTTCTCCTTCGGGAAGATTTTTCAATCAGGGAAAATTGATACAGTGTTTAATAAAGCCAAAGTACTTGACAAAAAGAGGCTTTATGTAGTAGTATTATGATGTATTTGTAACTCTGGAGGGTAAAAATATGTCAAAGAAACCATTTATAAACAAAAGTATGGCGGAGGAGATAATAAAACGTTTCCCCACGCCCTTCCATATATATGACGAAAAGGCTATCAGGCAAAATGCACGCAATCTGAACAAGGCATTTTCATGGAACAAGGGCTTCCGTGAATATTTTGCCGTGAAGGCTACTCCCAACCCTACTATTCTCAAGATACTCAGGGAGGAGGGCTGCGGAACGGACTGTTCGTCATATACCGAGCTTTTCATGAGCAAAAAATGCGGATTCGAGGCTCCGTTTATAATGTTTTCCTCAAACGATACTCCGCCCGAGGAATTCAAATATGCAAATGATATCGGAGCGATTATTAATCTTGACGATATCACGCATATAGAAACACTGGAAAAAGCCTGCGGTATCCCCGAAACTGTGTGCTGCCGATATAATCCGGGCGGAACATTCTCTATATCCACAACCATAATGGATAATCCCGGCGAGGCAAAATACGGTATGACAAAGGAGCAGATAATCGAAGCGTATAAAACGCTTAAGGCAAAGGGAGCAAAGAAATTCGGCATTCATTCATTTCTTGCCTCGAATACAACAACCAATGAATATTACCCAACCCTTGCCAGAATACTTTTTGAGCTTGTTGTCGAAATCAAAGAAGAAACCGGAATAGAGATAAGCTTTATAAATCTTTCGGGCGGAGTAGGCGTACCGTATACCCCCGATAAAGAGCCTAATGATATTTTTGCAATAGGCGAGGGTGTGCATAAAGCATTTGACGAAATACTCGTACCCGCAGATCTCGGAAATGCAAGTATATATACGGAACTCGGACGCTTTATGCTTGCCCCCTACGGACATCTGGTTACAACTGTAATTCATGAAAAGCATATACATAAGGATTATATAGGAGTAGACGCCTGTGCGGTAAACCTTATGCGTCCGGCAATGTACGGTGCTTACCATCACATCACGGTTCTCGGCAAGGAGGATGATCAATGTAACCATACATATGACATAACGGGTTCACTTTGCGAAAACAATGATAAATTTGCCATAGACCGCCGGCTTCCGAAAATTGATATCGGTGATATCCTTGTCATACATGATACCGGCGCGCACGGCTTTTCAATGGGCTACAACTATAACGGCAGACTTAAATCCGCCGAGCTTCTTCTCAGGGAGGACGGCTCTGTTGTCGAAATAAGGAGAGCGGAAACACCCGAGGATTATTTTGCAACACTTGAAAATTATTGGGACATAATCAAATAACATTACTGATATTATTATTGACAGAATGAATTATATTTACACTGCCGCATATACTTGCGACAGTGTATTTTTTTAGATCTGTTTTAACGGACAGATTAAGTGAAAAATTAGCCTCCGTAACAAGTCAAAGTTGTTCTCCGTCGCATTAAAGTCCGGGACATCACTGCTGTTATAGGAGTAAATTTGCTCAAAAAAGAATTTTTCGGATAAAAAACAAAAAATAATTTTCTTTGGTAATTCTGCACTTAAATTAACAACAAATCATATGCAAAAACTACCATTTTTACATAAATAATTATTGACTTGCAGTAGGTGTAATGCTAAAATATACTTAATAGGGTGTATATATGGAATACATACCGCTTTTTGGATAACAGTTGGTGTAATATTGATGTACCGCTTCCCGGCAGGGATTTTTTAACCCCTCAAACGGAACCGTACACAGCTTGAAGGGATATGTGTCACACTGTACATAAGCTCGGATGTGTTCCCGTACCCCGAAATCTACAAGAAGGAGATTGATAAAAATGGGAAATGCCAACGGTAACATGAAATCATATGCCAAGAAAGCGCTCGCTGTTTTTTCAGCCGCAGCATTGCTTCTCACGGGCAGCGCCGTAGGTACGGCAACACTTCTTTCCGAAGGCAGCATTACAGCAAGCGCAGCTTCAGGCTCAGTTGCAACCCAGTTGAAGATCTACGATGAGAAAGGCAATGACATCAGCGACAATCCCATAATATATGTGGATAACTCCAA
>CANRDH010000089.1 GCA_947629295.1 uncultured Clostridia bacterium | reverse complement strand
GATAATAAAGCTAAGCCAAAAGAAGCCTTTATTACGAAAATGCTTCATTGGTTGCTTGAAATCGTCCGTTCAAATTGCTCGGTGCGGACGATTATATCGAAAAGCCGTTTGACATTGAAATTTTGATTGCAAAAATTAAGGGTATTTTCAAACGCAGACTTGCCCGTGACATGATTTCGGACGGAAATATCACATTGAATATTTCGGAAGGTACGGTCACAGAAAATGATGTGCAAATCGATTTATCCGCAAAAGAATCCGAGCTTCTGCAAATATTCATGCAGAATAAGGGGCGGACGCTCAGCAAAGATTATTATTTAATAGGGTGTGGGGAATCGACAGTGAATCCGAAATGCAGACTTTGACCGTACACATCAAATATCTGCGTGAGAAAATCGAGGACGATCCGCAGAAACCCGAAAAGATCATTACTGTCTGGGGAAAAGGCTATAGGTGGGCGTGATGAAAAGTTATGATAAAATTATTGCCGGGTTCGTTCTTGTTTTTGCTGTCATTTTAGGCGTAACAAATCTTTTTCTGCAATTTGATAAGACAAATAATACGGGACTTTACAAAGTTGAAACAAACCGTATTGTACAGGAACTTGAAGATGGTAATGAAATCAATGCCGACAATTATCAGACGATTGCAGGCGTATCTGAAAATCAGAATGATAACTTTTATGATTCGGAAAATCCGTATGTGATCCGTGAAATAAGCGGGAAACTTTACCGCATTGAATATAAGGAAGAAATTCGGGGCAATAGTATTTTATATCCTGCCAATGTTATTTTGATACTATTGTTTCTGACTGTATTCGGAGTTTTGCTGTATATCAGGCAGGCAATCATCAAGCCTTTCCATGAAATAAGCGAGCTTCCGTATATGCTTGCCAAGGGCAATTTAACTGTACCGCTGAAAGAAACAAAAAGCCGTTATTTCGGGAAATTTATCTGGGGACTGGATATGCTCCGTGAGGAACTGGAACGCTCGCGGCAGCAGGAATTGGAACGGGCAAAACGTGAAAAAACTGCCATGCTGTCCATTTCGCATGACATCAAAACACCGCTTGCGGCAATCAAATTATATGCAAAGGCAATCTCAGGACAGTTATATTCCGATGCTGAAAAACAGCGTTCGGCTGCGGACAGTATCAATGCCGGAGCCGATGAGATAGAACGCTACGTTAATACACTGCGGGAAAAGCTCATCGGCGATTTTATGGAATTTCACGCAGAACCCCAAGAGGTCTATCTTTCTGCCGTAATTGACGGGATAAAAGGGTATTATTCCGAAAAGCTGAAATCACTCGGTACCAATTTTGTCATAGCAAACTACACGAATTGTCTGCTCCTTTGTGATCCCGAACGTATTGAAGAAGTCCTGCAAAATATTATGGAAAACGCGATAAAATACGGTGATGGAAAAATGATACGCATAGATATTTCCGAGGAAGAGGACTGCATTCTGATAACCGTATCCAACAGCGGCTGTACATTGCCCGACACTGAGCTTTCTCACATTTTTGACAGTTTCTGGAGAGGTTCTAATGTCGGAAATCAGGAGGGGAACGGATTGGGACTTTATATCTGCCGCCGTTTGATGAACGAAATGAACGGCGACATTTTTGCGGAAATTCGGAATGATACGATGTGCGTGACTGTTGTATGTCATAAATTCTTGTGATAATCCAAATCAACTTACAATAGAATAATTGTATATATGTAAGTTCCAACAAGAGAAATAAGGGTAATTTTTCTATTTTGAAGAATTACCCTTCTGTTCGCCGCAGCAAAATTGCCTGTTTATCGCTGCTTTATTTAGTTCGCAGCGTGTGGGTGTTCCCAAAAGAAACCTAATCTAAAAATTGTACGTTCTGTAACGGTGCATAACCCATTGTTATGAGGGGTGTGCAAAATGCATCTGTGCAGGTGTGTAGGTTTACAATAGTATGTTACAGTTGGAAAAGACGGTATGACAGAACACTGCAATCATTAGCAGACCGTTCACACAGACCACATCACCACCCGAATGAACATACAGAAGACTTATACACAGCAGACGAAATATTGACGGTATGCTTTTTTAAAGAAAATTAAATATTGATAATTTAGCAAGTAAGTCAAAAATGCTTTGCTTGCTATTTTTTTAAGAGAGGTTAATAATTACGAAATACCTGCTAAAAATGACTTGACATACAAACAGGCGAAAAAAATAATAAATCAAATGTTAGAACAGTTATAAAGTAGTGTTCGTAAAAGTTAACGAATAAAATTACCGTAAAGTACTGACATCAATACATTATTGTTGCAGAATACACGTATAGGGTGGCTTTCTAATGGGGCGACTCGACGTCCGAAAATCAAGATAGTATGAGCAATCCCCTCCTCGAAGGGAATCACTCATACTATCTCGATGAGGTATAAATTGTATACATTTAATCCGTATGCACAATGTGCGGCGGCTGCAACTCGCAAGTACCCTACATATACTGCGAGGCTCGCCTTATCCTAAATGAATGACCCGGACGGGAATCGAACCCGTGTTACCGCCGTGAAAGGGCGGTGTCTTAGCCGCTTGACCACCGGGCCGGATTAGTAGCGGTAGTGGGATTTGAACCTACGACACTCCGGGTATGAACCGAATGCTCTAGCCAACTGAGCTATACCGCCAAATTTTACCGCTGTGACAATCAGCTTTATTATTATAATACAGATAAATTTCTTTGTCAAGTAAAAAAATAAATATTACAGACATTTTTTATACGATTAGTATTATTATTGATAAATATACTGAAATAAATTCCATAGATTTCAATAAAAATTTTTTACATTTTGTAATATTGAGGATTTTATTATATTTTATCAGAAAAATGCAAGTTTTCAACATTGGATTGTTGAATATGTTGAAAACTTATCCACCCGTCTGTTGAATCATTATATATTGATTAAATAGAAAAAATAGACGATTTATATACAACATATAGAGTTTTTGTAAATGTCAAGGCATATTTTATTGTAATATCTCTCCTAAAAAATACGATTAGTAAAACTTTTTTAACACTTTCAACTTTTTGATGTTGAAAACTTCGTATTTTTAAGATTTACTATCTGTAAAATATTCGTTTTTTAGGATTGAAAGACGATCCAAGTCATAGTATACTCCATCTTTAAGCAATTCATTCCTAAGTGTTCCCTCATGAATCATTCCTATTTTTTCCATAACGCGCCTTGAAGCGGGGTTTGTACACATACATATACCCGAAATTTTTTCAAATCCCATATTGAGAAAGGCGAAATTCAACATTTCACGTGCCGCTTCTGTGGTAAATCCCATATTTTTAAAATTCTTATCTATATAATATGAAATATCTGCATGATTATGCAAAATACTTATGTTTATAAGACCTACATTTCCAAGATAACGCCCGTTTTCCCTGAGAAACATACCAAATTCTAAAGCCCGCATATTTCTGATATTTTCTCTTATGAGGCGAAAATATCTTTTGCCGTACTTTTTTGTATAGTTTTTTGGTATGCCGTAGGTCGTTTCATATATTTCCGGCTGACTTGTGACAGCGATATAATCGTCAAGGTCAGACCTTCTGTATTCTCTTATTATAAGTCTTTCTGTTGTAAATTCAAATTCACTCATAATACTCCACATCAGTTCAATGATAAAAAAACAAACGGACAATGATGCTAAACCACCACTGTCCATTCATAACTGCTTTATTAAAACAAATTAATCTATACCTGCTGTTAATCTGATCAAATCATCCGTTGTAAGAATAGTTTGGAGCTTCCTTTGTTATCTGTATGTCGTGGGGGTGACTTTCTCTGAGTCCTGCACCTGTGATTCTTACAAATTTCGCCTTGTCATGCAGCTCCTGTATGGTTGCACAGCCTGTATAACCCATGCCTGCACGCAAACCGCCCATAAGCTGAAATACGGTATCCGAAAGCGGTCCCTTGTATGGTACGCGTCCTTCTACACCCTCGGGAACAAGCTTCTTGTTGCCGGACTGGAAATAACGGTCTGCACTGCCTTTGTCCATTGCACCGAGGCTGCCCATTCCGCGATATACCTTGAACTGTCTGCCTTGATAAATCTCACTTTCTCCGGGTGATTCCTCACAGCCTGCAACAAGTGAGCCTATCATAACAACACTGCTTCCTGCGGCAAGCGCCTTGACAATATCTCCCGAATATTTTATTCCGCCGTCTGCGATAACAGGTATTCCGTGTTTTGAAGCTTCATAAGCCGCGTCATATATTGCGGTTATTTGCGGAACGCCTATGCCTGCAACTATACGTGTTGTACATATCGAGCCGGGACCTATACCGACCTTGACGCAGTCTGCACCTGCGTCTATAAGAGCCTTTGCGGCTTCGGCTGTTGCTATATTTCCGGCGATCAACTGAACATTCGGGAATGCCTTCTTAACCTTGGCAACGGAATTTATTATATTATTGTTATGTCCGTGAGCGGAATCAAGAACAAGAACGTCAACCTGAGCCTTTACAAGCTCCTCCACTCTCTCGAGTACATCCGGGGTCCCGCCGATAGCGGCACCGCAGAGGAGTCTGCCGTTTTCGTCCCTTGCACTGTTCGGGTACTGAACGGATTTTTCTATATCCTTGATTGTTATAAGACCCTTGAGTATACCGTTTTCGTCAACAAGCGGAAGTTTTTCTATCTTATGCTTCTTAAGGATAGCCTGTGCTTCCTCAAGCGTCGTTCCGACAGGAGCGGTAACAAGATTTTCTTTTGTCATAACATCTGCAATACGCTGACTGTAATCCGATTCGTTCATAAAACGAAGGTCACGGTTAGTGATAATGCCTACAAGCTTGCCGTCTTCACATATCGGTACACCCGAAATCTTGTATTTAGACATAAGCTTATTAGCGTCGTTTACGTAGCGGTTCGGGGAAAGAGAAAAAGGATTTACTATAACACCGTTTTCCGACCTTTTGACCCTGTCAACGGCGTCTGCCTGCTGTTCTATCGACATATTCTTATGTATTATTCCGATACCGCCTTCCCTTGCGATCGCTATTGCCATCCTTGTTTCCGTAACGGTATCCATAGCCGCTGTCATAAGCGGAGTGTTGAGCTTTATTTTCTTTGTAAGCTGTGTGCTGATATCAACATCCTTGGGTTGAACATTTGATTCGCCCGGAATAAGCAACACATCATCGAAGGTCAAACCTTCTTTTCCGAATTTCTGATTGTAATCTGTGCTCAGCATTCTTAATTCCTCCCCGTATTTTTGATTTTTCTTTATATAGTATTATATTATACTACAATATGTATAAGGTATCATTCTTCAAAAGAATTATAAATCTTAATTTTCGGGTATTTTTTTGTACCATAATCACCAAAATAATACTGTTAAAATGGACTGAAATATGATATCATATTAGTGGATATAAAAGGAAAGGTTGTGGTTGTCATGAAACGGCTTGAAACTGAAAGCAGCAGGAGGGTCAACTATAATTCCGACATACCTACGCTTGAAAAATATTATCGTGAGCAATACGAGCTGATAAAAAACGGCAGCTCCGATCTTGCGACTCTGGAGCTTGTTATGCTTGGCAATGCGCTTGATTTTATAAGCTTTTCAAAGAAGTCGTTCGGCATTGCGCTCGGCTCGGATGAAAAATATATTGTATCCTATGACGAGATAGCCGACGCTTTAAGCAGAGGTATAATTGTCGATAATATATATGATAATATCGCAAAAACCGCCGGAGCATATCTTGGCTTTGTTATTATCGCTAATATAGGAGGCAAATGGATAGATACCGAAAACGGCCCCGCTGTTGAAATACACGGAAGGGAGATCTATGTTACGGATTTTGCTGAAAAGCGTCTTATGAGCGGCAGTGATCTTAATGCTGTGGAATATTATAACACCATAAAAATATTGAAAGAAGAACCGAAAACGGTTTGACGGAGGAAATTTATAATGGCAAATCATAAAACAGACAGAATATCTGAGGATATACAAAGAGAACTTTCCGCAATTCTCAGGGAGATGAAGGATCCCCGTCTGCATGACGGCATAATAAGTATAGTACGATGTGATATGGCAAGGGACAATTCCTTCTGCCGCGTTTATATAAGCTCGATGAAAGGGCTTGATACGGCAAAGACAGCGGTCAAGGCACTAAAAAATGCACAGGGCTTTATAAGACATGAGCTTGGTGTAAGACTTAAGCTCAGATATGCACCTGCGCTTGCCTTTGAAGCAACCGATTCCATAGAATACAGTGCTAATATATCAAAAATACTAATGGATATTGATCTGAAAGCGGAGGACGATGAAAACGATGAGGACGATAACCCTTGAGCGGGCGGCAAGGCTGCTGCTTGAAAATGATAACTATACGGTGCTTATGCATAAATCTCCCGATGGTGATGCTGTCGGGAGCGCATACGGACTTTGCAGTGCTCTGCGCAGTATAGGAAAAAAAGCAAA
>CANRDH010000088.1 GCA_947629295.1 uncultured Clostridia bacterium | reverse complement strand
ATATTTTCGACTGCCTCATCTATGAGCGTCTCGTAATCAATTTTCTCCTGCTGTGATATTACGTCTTTTAACACGGGACGAGTTCTCGGATGCTTTGGCGTAAATACCGTACAGCAGTCTTCGTAAGGTTGTATTGATATGTCAAATGTATCTATTTTTCTTGATATTTCAATTATTTCTTCCTTATCCATGCCGATAAGCGGTCTGAATACGGGCATTGTGCATACATTATCGGTGCAGGCTATTGCGCCGATTGTCTGGCTTGCAACCTGTCCGAGGCTTTCACCGGTAATAAGTGCCTGACATTCATCCTTTTGCGCAATACGCTGTGCTATGAGCATCATAAGACGGCGCATTATTACGGTAAAATACTCTTCATGGCATTTATCCCGTATTTCCTCCTGAAGCTTTGTAAAGGGAATGGTATACATAGTGATTCTTCCGCTGTATCTTGATACCCTTTTCAAAAGCTCGACAACCTTCTCTTCGGCTCTGCGGCTGGTATAGGGGGGACTTGCAAAATGTACCGCAGTAAGCTCTATTCCTCTTTTGGCCATCATATATGCGGCAACGGGGCTGTCTATACCGCCTGAAATAAGTATTGCGGCTTTTCCTCCCGTTCCGACGGGGATCCCTCCTGCTCCCTTATGAGCCTCAGAGTGTATATATGCTGCGTCATCCCTTATTTCCACTGTCACTACCGCGTCGGGGTTATGGACATCCACAGCAACATTCGGAAAGTTTTCAGCGAGATATCCTCCTACCTCCCTTGATATTTCGGGAGATGTAAGCGGAAATTTTTTGTCTGAGCGCTTTGCCTCAACCTTAAAGCTTTTTATTCGGGAGAAATGCTCCTCAAGATATTCGACTGCGGTTTTCTTTATCGTTTCAATATCCTTTTCGGAAACGCAGGCACGGGAAAATGCGGCTATTCCGAATATTCTTGAAATACACTCAGCCGCCTGCTCTATATCCGCATCGTCGAATATAGGAGTTACCGTTATAATCGACTGAGAATTTTTTACCTTGAACGGTCCAATCTCATGAAGACGGTGTTTTATGTTTTTCATGAGTCTATCCTCAAAATTTTTTCGGTTAAGCCCCTTGAGAACGATTTCACCGAGCTTTATTAAAATTACCTCTTTCATTATTTCCTATATCACCCTTTACACTGATACACAGTAAATTTTATCACATTCTTTTCCTTCTTGCAAGTGTCAAAAGAGCTTCTTCCAATGATTTAACAAGAATATCAATATCTTCCAAGGTATTTTCTTCCGAAAAGCTTACCCTAATGGCTGAATCTGCTATATCCTCCGGCAACCCGAGAACTGAAATTACATGACTTTTCCGGCCTTTGGCACAGGCTGAGCCGCTCGAAACATATATACCTTTTTCGGCAAGAAAATGCAAAACCGTTTCGGAACGGATTCCCACAACCGAAAAATTTATAATATACGGCAGACATTCTTCGTCGGAATTTATTACTATACCGTCTGTCTGCGCCAGTTTCTTACGGCAATATCTATTAAGCTCGCTTACATATTCCTTTCGTGACTGTTTTCCGTGCAATTCCTCAACAGCCGCACCCATAGCGCATATTGACGGACACGGCTCTGTGCCCGGACGCAGCTTTCCTTCCTGCAAGCCTCCGAACTGCATAGGCAGGATTCGTACACCCTTTCTGACATAGATTGCGCCTATGCCCTTTGGGGCGTGTATCTTATGTCCGCTTACAGTCATAAGGTCTATTCCGAGCCTTCGCGGTATTATGGGCATTTTCATAAATGCCTGTACTGCATCGACATGGAAGAGAGCAGGAGAGGCACTCGCCGATATCGCACGGCGTACATATTCTATCGGCTGAATTGAGCCTATTTCATTATTTACTGCCATTATGCTTACAAGTACGGTATCGGAGGTCACAGAGCTTTTGATGTCCTCCGGCCGGATTTTTCCGCTTCTGTCGGGCTTGAGATAAATAACCTCAAAGCCTTCCTTTTCAAGCTGATGCATGGTTTCCATAACGGAAGAATGTTCTATCGCTGTCGTAACGATTCTGTTTCCCCTTCTTTTTAGGGCATGAGCAGTACCGAAAATTGCAAGATTGTTTCCTTCCGTACCTCCGGATGTAAAATATATTTCCCCGTCCTCAGCACCGAGCTCCGAGGCAATTATTTTTCTTGCTTTTTGCATTTCATGCTCGGCTTCAAGTCCCTTGGAGTGAAGCGATGAGGGATTTCCGTATATTTCTGTCATTATTTTCACAGCCTTTTCAACGGCTGAGGCACATACGCGTGTTGTAGCGCTGTTGTCCAGATAAATTTCCTTCAAGAAAACACAACCTTTGAATTTAAAAATTTTAAAAGTCAAATAAACCTTAACTAAACTAAAAAATTCGATGTATAAAAATTTTTTTGCATGGAAAAATAATTAAAAACCATGAGAAAGGATTGTATGAATATGAATGTAACAATAGAAGAATATTCCTCAATGGTAAAAAAAGCGTCTCCAAACAGCCGTATAATCCGTGATTGTATGGGAGCATTCTTTATCGGCGGTCTTATATGCATAATAGGACAGGCTATGACTGACAGCTTCACTCTGCTGGGATACGGGATTAAGGACGCCCGCTGTCTTACAAGTGTTACCCTTGTATTTTTAGGTGCCTTGTTTACGGCGTTCGGCTGGTACGACAATATCGCAAAGCTCGGCGGTGCCGGAACTCTTGTTCCTATAACAGGATTCTCAAATGCCGTAGCTTCTCCCGCTATGGAGTTTAAAAGCGAAGGCTATATTCCCGGACTCGGAGCAAAGATGTTTATAATAGCAGGCCCCGTTATAGTTTACGGAACGGTTGCGTCCGTTTTATACGGATTGGTGCTTTTAATTATCAAATCGGTTTAGATACGCTTTCCGGTATTCTGAGTGCTATGTGGGTATAGGGATAAATATTCTTTATAATACAAATTTTTCTTGTAAATTTTCTCGGATTATGGTATTATATATCTAAGATTTATATAAAAAAGTAATTCTTTTGGGAAGGGGTCATTAAAATGTATGATAAGATACTTTCTTCGCTTTCTTACGGTATGTTTGCCGTAGGAGCCCGGGGAGACAAGTCGCCCAATGCCTGCATAGTCAATACTGTAATGCAGATTTCGTCCTTGCCTATGACGATAGCGGTAAGCATAAATCATAATAACTATACCAACGAATGTATAAAGAAATACGGTGAGTTTACAGTCAGCGTTCTTTCCGAAAATACCTCGGGTACGGCTATCGGAGCGCTCGGATATACTTCAGGAAGGGACAGCGATAAGCTTGCCAATGTTAAATATAAGGTTCTCAGAGAGGGCGCTCCTGTTATTCAGGAGGAGATATGCTGTTGGTTTCTCTGCAAGGTAGTCAATGTTGTCGAAACGGTGACGCATACTATTTTTATTGCCGAACCCAAAGCGGGGAGTGAAAAAATCAACGGCAAGCCTATGACATATGATTATTACCGCAATGTCATAAAGGGCAAATCCCCGAAGTACGCACCAACCTACATTGAGGAAGAGGTTGAAAAGGCTGACAGATATGTATGCAATATTTGTAAATATGAATACAGCGATGACCTCGTTCCCTTTGACGAGCTGCCTGACGATTGGGTTTGCCCCATATGCGGCGCACCTAAATCGGTGTTTATAAAGGAATGACTCTTTCCTCATTTAGTTTAGCATAAAGAATTACAAATGTCAAGGAAACTTGTCAAATTTCATTTTAAACTTGTCATTTTGTTATTTTTACAAACCGGGTCTGCGAAAGAATTACATTCAGGTATCAACATATACCCTATATATAAATATTGACTATAAAGATTGTTTAAAAAAAGAAATACGGAGAAGGTTATTATGACTGTCAGAGAAGTCCAGGATGAGATACTCAGACTGAAAAAGAAGAATGATATATGTATACTCGCACACAGCTATCAGGCTCATGAAATAGTTGAAATTGCTGATTTCACGGGAGATTCCTATGCACTGAGCAAGCTTGCGGCAACAGTTCCGAATAAAAATGTGCTGATGTGCGGTGTGCGCTTTATGGCGGAAACCGTAAAAATGCTTTCGCCTAAAAAAAGGGTGGTGCTTTCGAGCCCTGTTGCGGGCTGTCCTATGGCAGAGCAGATGGATAAAGAGCTTATTGAGGGTGTGAAGGCACAGTTCCCTGACTATACCGTTGTTGCATACATAAATACTACTGCCGAGCTAAAGACCGTTTGCGATGTTTGTGTTACTTCATCAAGCGCGGTAAAGATAGTGAAGGCGATAGAAAATAAGAATATACTGTTTATACCCGATTGCAATCTCGGTGCATATGTTGCGGCGAAGGTCCCGGAAAAAAACATAAAGCTTTTGCAGGGCGGCTGTCCCATTCATGCCGCGGTTACAAGGCGCGACGCGGAGCTTGCAAAGGGACTTCATCCGAATGCGGAAATGCTTGTACATCCGGAATGTATTCCGGCTGTTGTGGCGATGGCGGATTATGTAGGTTCAACATCGGGAATAATGGATTATGCCAAAAAATCCGATAAAAAGGAATTTATAATAGGTACGGAAAGCAGTATTGCGGAGCATTTGCAGTATGATTGTCCCGATAAGAAATTTTATCCTCTTTCACAGGGGCTTATATGCAAGAATATGAAATCCACAACACTTATGGATGTTCTTGATTGCGTAATGAACGGCGGGGGAGAGGAAATACTGCTTGATGATGAAACTATTACCAAGGCGAAAAAATGCATAGATAAGATGATAGAAATGGGCGGCTGACGGGCAGTCTATTGTTGGAGGCATGATAGGAGGCTATTGTGCCTTTATCTTTTAATAAGGATTAGATATTAAATCTGTGTAATAATTTGTATATGTTATTTGTCATATCTTGAAAGATCATACTTGAATATGGTAATATTATAGATATAATGATCGATCGTCGTACTTACGAAAGTAATTGTGCATAAGGCGGTGAAAAAATGAAAAGGGACGAAATTATTACGGTTAAATCTACGCTTGGCAAAAAGAGTAAGAAACCGCAGAAAACTAAAAAGCAAACCTATGATTTTTCAATGAATGATAAGGATCTGAGCGGCTTGAAAAGTGCTATGGTGATATTGCCCATAGTTATAATAGCTATAATTGTGGTGGTACTTATTGTCGGTATAAATGAGTATAACTCTATGTTCGGGAATGTTGACAAAGAAAGCTCTGTGCAAAGCGGACAGAATGAAAAAACAGAAGAAGATGAGAGTAAGCTTTTGCTGTTAGTATCTCCCGAAAATCCCCTTCCGTCCGATTATAAAATGAATTTGGTTTCTTATGGGGAATATGAATTTGACAAAAGTATTATTCCGGCGCTTAAGGAAATGACAGAGGCTGCAAGTAAGGACGGTATATCTCTTAAAATTGTGGGGGGCTATGTATCCCCTGAGGTACAGCATGAGCTGTATATTGATGAGGTAAGCAAGCTTATGGCAGATGAGGGATATGTAGAGGCAAGGGCTATGGATGAAGCGGAAAAAATCATACCTATGGAAAACCGTTCCGAGTATCAAAGCGGGCTTGCCGTAAAATTCGGCTCATCGAATGATACTGATTTTGCCCAAAGTGATGAATATCGCTGGCTTTATAATAATTCTATTAAGTACGGGTTTATATTGAGATATCCGCAGGACAAGGAGAGCGAAACCGGGTTTAAATTTGATTCGACGCAATTTCGGTATGTGGGAAAGGAAAATGCGACACGTATGCGTTCGTTGAATCTGACGCTTGATGAATATTTGATATATCTTGATTCAAGGGCATAATTATAAAAAAGCTTTGTATTTATTATAGAAAAAGAACTACTGTATGCGATATTATAAAATAGATAATATAGTTTGGGGGTATAAGGTATGTATGAGCCGAAACCGATTGATACAAGTGATGTGATACTTCCTGAAGAATTATTGAAGCTGACCGAAAGGATAGCGAAAAATGTACATGAAGTCTGGGCGGAGGGAAGAATTGCCGAGGGCTGGACATACGGTGATGTTAAGAACGCAGAAAAAAAGAAAACGCCGTGTCTTGTGCCATATAGCGAACTTCCGGAAAGTGAAAAGGATTTTGACAGAAACACAGCGCTTGAAACATTAAAGCTGATTATTAAACTGGGATATAGTATTGATAAAAAATCATAAAAATCACGCACAGAAATTTAAGCTCTGTGCGTGATTTTTTAAGAATATCATATCCACAGGGAAATGCTCCGCCGCACATTCGGCAGGGTAATTATTGTTATATAACTTACTAAAGAGCGGCTTTTAACCGGGGGAATATTTTTTTGCGAATGTCGTCTTTATATATGAAGGCCTTCAAACAGAAATATAACGGAGGGGGAAAATATGGAAGATCCGGAGATTATAAAATTATTCTTTGAGCGAAGCGAATCGGCAATTTCCGAGCTTGATGAAAAATACGGCGGATATTGTCGTAATATTGCGATCAACATATTGTC
>CANRDH010000087.1 GCA_947629295.1 uncultured Clostridia bacterium | reverse complement strand
TCACAGTACACATATGACGGCGATGACCTCGGAGCTACATATACAAGCGACAGCACATCATTCCGTGTATGGGCTCCTACAGCACAGAAGATAGAGCTTAACATCTATGACGAAGGCGACGGCGGCACAGCTGCAAATGTTGTTGAAATGACAGCAGATGTAAAGGGTACGTGGGTTGCAACGGTCGAAGGCGATCTTAATAAGAAGTATTATACATACACAGCTTATTTTGACGGAAAGACAAATAAGGATATCGTTGACCCGTATGCTAAATCGGTAGGCGTAAACGGCAAGAGAGGTCAGATTCTTGATATGTCTTCGACAAATCCCGACAACTGGGACAGCGACAGCAGACACACCTATGAGAATATGACAGATATGGAAATTTATGAAGTTCATGTCAGAGATTTCTCAATCGCAGAAAACAGCGGTATACAGAACAAGGGTAAGTATTTAGCCTTTACAGAGAGAGGAACAACTACCCCTGACGGCGTAAAGACAGGTGTGGATCACCTTGTAGATCTCGGAGTAACATCAGTGCATATTCTTCCTTCCTACGACTTTGGTTCTGTAGATGAGACAAAGGGCGGCTATAACTGGGGTTATGACCCGCTTAACTACAACGCTCCCGAGGGATCATATTCAACTGACCCGTATCACGGAGAAGTAAGAGTAAATGAGTATAAGCAAATGGTTCAGGGACTCCATGATGCAGGTATAGGCGTTATTATGGACGTTGTATATAATCATACACAGACAACTGACTATTGCTTCAATCAACTCGTTCCGGGTTATTTCTACAGACCTGATTCAAACGGTTCAGGCTGTGGTAATGATGTAGCCAGCGAGCGTTCAATGGTAAGCAAATTTATTATTGACTCGGTTAAATACTGGGCATCAGAGTATCATCTTGACGGATTCCGTTTTGACCTTATGGGTCTTATTGATGTTGATACAATGAATGGTGTACGTGCAGCACTTGATGAAATTGATCCTACAATAGCAATATATGGCGAAGGTTGGACTTTAGCAACATCTGTTACAAAGGATATACCTCTTGCAACACAGACAAATGCAAACCTCACACCGGGTATAGCATATTTCAGTGACAACATCCGTGACAACATAAAGGGTAATGTATTTGAAGCCGAGCAGAAAGGTTATATTAACGGAGCTATTTCGTTCCGTAACAGCCTTATTGAGTCACTTAAGTCTGCAATGTCATGGGCTCCGTCACCGTCACAGGTTATAAACTATGCCGACTGCCATGACAATTATACGCTTTGGGATGAAGTAAGAACTTCAAGTCCCGACGCAAGCATAGAGGATCAGATCCGCATGAATAATCTCGGTGCGGTTATTGTACAGACAGCAATGGGTACTCCGTTCATGATGAGCGGTGAGGAATTCCTCAGAACAAAGACAAAAGAAGACGGAACATTTGACCATAACAGCTATTCATCAGGTGATGAAGTAAACAAGCTTGATTATTCACTCGTTGCACAGAATCAGGCGGTATATGATTACTACAAGGGTCTTATTGCCTTCAGGAAGGCACATCCTGCACTCAGACTTTCAACAGCAGAAGAAGTTGATTCTAACTTACAGGTTCTTGAGGGTACTGAGGAAGGAATTATAGCATATACTCTCAGCGGTAATGTTGAAGGTGAATCGGCAGACCAGCTTCTTGTTGTATTCAATCCTCTCGCAGCTGCGACAAATGTACAGCTTCCGGAAGGTGATTGGAATGTTTATGTAAATGATACAACAGCAAGCGCAACTGATGTCATTGACACAGTATCCGGCGAGGTTTCCGTACCACAGATATCTGCAATGATACTTGTTAAGGAAGACGGCAAAGCTGATCCCGGAACAAATGATCCTGAAACAAATGATCCCGGAACTAATAAACCAGGCAACGGCTCAAACGGCGGTAACAACGACGGTACGGACGTACCCACAACAGGTGATACATCTACTGTTATGTGTGTTGTATTCGCTATTATAGCTTTTGCAGCTGTTTCGGTTACGTTTGTTGCTTACAAGAGAAGAAAGAGAGAAGATTAATTCGTTTGTAATTGATCTGAATTGGTAGTCCATGGGGCTGTTGGATAAGGCTTTGTGCCTGTTCCGACAGCTTCTTTTTTATTATTGTGCGTTTTATATTGGAAATTTTATCAAAAATCGGAGGTAATGGGGTATTTTTTATGGCATATGGGGGAAAATTTCAAAGTTCGTTGTAAGAGGGAAATAATTGTGTTATAATACATTGTTGAGAACTATAATAATTATTGATATTTTGCTAAAAGAGGGATACTTATGGCTAAAAGAGAAGACTTGAGAAATATTGCGATTATCGCCCATGTTGACCACGGTAAAACTACCCTTGTTGACCAGCTTCTGCTCCAGAGCGGAATTTTCAGAAGCAATGAAACAGTTGCCGAAAGGGTTATGGATTCCAATGACCTTGAAAGGGAAAGAGGAATTACAATACTTTCCAAAAACACTGCAGTTATGTATAACGGTACGAAAATAAACATAGTTGATACACCCGGTCATGCCGATTTCGGCGGTGAGGTTGAGAGAATACTTATGATGGTTGACGGAGTACTGCTTTTGGTTGACGCATTTGAAGGCTGTATGCCGCAGACTCGCTTCGTTCTCAAAAAAGCTCTCGGACTCGGCAAAAAGCCGCTTGTAGTTGTAAATAAAATAGACAGACCCGGAGCAAGACCTGCGGAGGTCGTTGACGAGGTTCTTGATCTTTTTATAGAGCTTGGGGCAGATGACGATCAGCTTGAATTCCCCGTTGTATATGCTTCCGCAAGGGACGGCTACGCTTCTCTTACACCTGATGTGAGAGGTGAGGATATGAAACCTCTTTTTGAAAAGATAATTGAGGAAATACCTGCTCCCGAAGGCGAGCCTGACGCTCCTCTTCAGCTTCTGTTCTCAAATATCGACTATGATGATTATGTCGGCAGAATAGGTATAGGCAGAGTGGAAAGGGGAAGCTGTAAGACAGGTCAGACAGTTATTCTTTGTCATAACGACGGAACGTGTAAAAATGCAAGGATAACAAAGCTTTATCAATTTGAGGGTCTTAAGAGAGTGGAAGCAGATTCTGCCGGACTCGGAGATATAGTTGCCGTATCCGGTATTACTGAGCTAAACATAGGTGAAACTGCCTGCGACCCTGAGCACCCGGAGCCTCTTCCTTTTGTAAAGATAGATGAGCCGACGGTTTCTATGCTGTTTATGGTTAATAACAGTCCTTTTGCGGGAAAAGAAGGTAAATATGTTACATCGAGAAATATAAGGGAAAGACTTTTTAAAGAAGTTGAAACCAATGTTGCAATGAGAGTTGAGGAGACTGATTCGGCTGACACTTTCAAGGTTTCGGGCAGAGGAGAGCTTCACCTTTCCATACTTATAGAAACAATGCGCCGTCAGGATTATGAGTTTCAGGTATCACGGCCAAAGGTAATTATGAAGGAAATTGACGGCGTTTTATGTGAGCCTATGGAGCTTCTTGCAGTTGAGGTTCCCGATAACTATGTAGGCGCTGTTATGGAAAAGCTCGGAACAAGAAAAGCTGAGCTTATAAATATGACGACGAAGGAATCGGGTACAACGCAGATTGAATTCAGAATACCGTCAAGGGGACTTATGGGATACCGCTCCGAGTTCCTTACAGACACAAACGGCAATGGTATAATGAACCATGTATTTGACGGCTATGAGCCGTATAAGGGAGATATTGCCACACGCTCCCAGGGCTCCCTGATAGCCCATGAAACGGGTCAGAGTACAGGCTACGGTTTATTTGCCGCACAAGACAGGGGAAGGCTTTTTATCGGCCCCGGCGTTGAAGTGTATGAGGGAATGATAGTAGGCTCAAACCCCAAAAATGAGGATATGGTTGTAAACGTATGCAAAAAGAAGCATATTACAAATACCCGCGCGTCGGGTTCGGATGAAGCTCTGAAGCTTACACCGCCGACAATACTCAGCCTTGAGCAATCCCTTGAGTTTATAGGGGACGACGAGCTTGTCGAGGTAACTCCCGAATCCGTTCGTATGCGCAAGACAATACTCAACAAAGAGCAGCGCATGAAGGCTCAAAGCAGAGCTAACTGAATTTATGGTATTGCTCTATAATTAGAATTTGTGCCCATGTTTGCTGTTTTATGTTAGAGATGAATAAAAATTTAGAGGCTGTTTCCAAGCGTACAAAGGCGCATGGCAACAGCCTCTTTTTGATTTTATTCCTTATTTTTATTGTAAATTATCTCAAGACCTTTTATAAGAAGGTCATTGTCGATAAGGATCTTGTGACAGCAGTTAGATATGATTTTCGAAGAAAGTCCTCCTGTCGCTACAATAGTGGGCTGCCCGTCAATTTCAAGAGAAATTCTGTCTATCATTCCGTCAATCATCGCTGCATTGCCGAAAACAATTCCGGAACGCATACAATCTGCGGTATTTGTTCCGATTGATTTTTTCGGGGCGTCAAGGCTTATTGCAGGAAGCTGGGCTGTATTGCTTGTAAGGGATTCCAAAGCAACCTTTACACCCGGTGCTATCATTCCTCCTCGGTATATACCATCTTTATCAACAACAACCATTGTAGTTGCCGTTCCCATATCTATTACGATAAGCGGCTTGGGGTATTGTGCGATTGCGGCGACGCAGCCCACGACGATATCGCTTCCGAGTGTTGCCGGGTTGTCAATTTTTATATCAAGCCCTGTCTTCACACCCGGTCCTACGATAATAGTTTCACATTTTGTAAGGATCCGGATCGCCTTTTTGATGACATCATTAAGCTGGGGTACAACAGAGGATATAATCGCTCCGTCAAAATCCTGAGCCGAACCGCCGTTGATTTCTATAAGCGTTTTAAATATAACGGCATACTCATCCTCAGTTTTGTCTTTATCCGTATTTAGTCTTGAGATAAATATCGTTTTTGAATTTTCTATTCCCCCGAATACAATATTAGTATTTCCTACGTCAATAGCAAGTATCATTCTTTATTTTCTCCCTCCGGTAAAGACCTTATAAAGTTGATTTTTTCGTTTATTTCACTGTCAAAATGGACGTCAAGCTGATTAAAGGGAATTTCTATTTCAGCTTTTGTCAGTGCAGACTTGATTTTCTCACGCATATCGAACAACACATTCCAATAATCCTCAGAAGCACACCATATCCATACGGTAAGGTCTACACTGCTTTCATTAAATTTATCAATAATAACATTATTATTTTTTTCCTCAAGAACCCGTTCATCATTCTTTATTACTTCCATAATCACATTTCGGGCTTTTACAACATCCTCCTGATATGATATTGGTACGGGAATTTCCAGACGTCTTGTATCAAGTGCGAAATGATTTATAATATTATTTGAGGTGAGCCTTGAATTGGGGATCATTACCTCTTTATAATCGTAAGTTCGCAAAGTGGTATACATCATCTCTATTTTGATAACCTCGCCGATTATACCTTCAGTTTCAATAAAGTCGCCTGTTTTAAATTTTTTATTCGCTATAATGAGAGTTCCGCTTGCGACATTTGCAAGACTGTCCTTGAGAGCAAGTCCGATAGTGACTGTTGCGGCGCCTATTGCCGCAATAAGTGTTGAAACGTCAAATTTCAGTGCCGAAAGGACGCATACTCCGAGAAATATAAGCAATGATGTTTTTACAATGGAATTGAGAAAGCTTATTACGGTTGGGTCTGCCTTTCCTTTTTTCAGAGCGCGTGTCATAATTTTTATCGATAGCTTGATAAGCCACCAGCCGCCCACAAGAATAATCAATGCCGATACAAAACTAGGTATCATTCCTATGAACCAGTTTATTACGGAATTGAGCCATTCCTGAAAATGATTTATTTGTTCTTCAACGTCAGAACCGGGTATAGTGTTTTCCAAAAGCAGTTGACGCATATAATACCTCCCATACAAAAATATAAGCTAATTATATCACATTACGGAAAAATATAAAAGTATGAAAAGATTTTTTCTTGTATTAATGTTTTATTCTAAGCTTTAAGCTGACTGATTTTTGACAGCTCCTTTTTATTGATAGTTATAGTTGATAAAATGACAAAAATATGGTATATTTAATCTATACGTTTTTATCGGGGAATGAAGGAATGTTATGAAGATATTGGGTATAGATCCCGGTTATGCTATTGTCGGATATGGGGTTATAGAATACAGCGGCGGAAAGTACTTTCCGCTTGATTACGGAGCAATAACGACGCAGGCGGATATGGATTTTCCGAAAAGACTTCAATTCATCTATAATGAACTTGTATCGGTTATAATAAGGAACGACCCGGATGAAATGTCTATTGAAAGATTATATTTTCATAATAACCAGAAAACAGGAATAGCCGTCGCCGAGGCGAGGGGGGTCATTCTGCTTGCGGCTCAGATGAACAATATTCCTATAAGCGAATATACACCCTTGCAGGTAAAACTTGCCGTTACGGGGTACGGTCAGGCTAAAAAGCCGCAAGTTATGGAAATGACACGCAGACTTCTCAAACTTGAAAGTGTTCCTAAACCGGATGATACCGCCGATGCACTTGCAAT
>CANRDH010000086.1 GCA_947629295.1 uncultured Clostridia bacterium | reverse complement strand
AGGAGAAAATTATATGCCAAGAAGAGGAGATAACATCAGAAAAAGAAAAGACGGCAGATGGGAAGGACGCTATAAAAATAAGGCAAATACAGGTAAATCCGGATATTGTTCCGTATATGGAAAAACATATGGCGAAGTTAAGAAAAAGCTGATAGAAGCAATAAAAAATAACTATGTAAACCTTTCGTCAGAAGGATGTAAGACGTTCGGGGATGTTGTAATTTTATGGCAGCAACACAACAGTCTATCTCAAAAGGGTGCGACAAAATCCAAATATGATTTTTTGATAAACAGGCACATTATACCCGATATTGGAAGTGTAAAGCTAAAAGACATTACAGCCACTTATTTGAATAATTATGCCGAATACAAGATGAATAACGGCAGACTAAACGGAAAAAACGGATTGGCTGCATCTTATGTGAGAAGTATTATGATAATTATTTCTTCTGTATTAAAATTTGCAGTTGAAGAGCAGTTATGTTCCCCATTCAGAACAAAAATAATAAAGCCTTCTGTCGAAAAGAAAGATATTCCTGTTTTATCCGTTGTTCAACAAAAACAATATGAGGAATATTTAATTCGCAATCTAAATTTATCAAATTTGGGGATATTACTGTCATTATACTGTGGTTTAAGAATAGGCGAGGTTTGTGCATTAAAATGGGAAAATATTGATTTTGAAAATAAGGTTATTCATATCAGAGCAACAGTTGCAAGGGTTGATAATACTGATAAAAGTATTATATCAAAATCAATATTGATTATAGATAAGCCAAAAACAAAGGCATCTATACGCGATATTCCTATACCATCGAAACTTTTTCCGTTATTATATACTGTAAAGGAAAAATGCTTTTCAGAGTATGTTGTTTCAGATAAGAGCGTTTTTGTCAGTCCGAGATCGTTTGAATACCGATATCATAGGACTCTGAAAGAATGTAATATCGCACCAATTAATTTTCATGCACTCAGACACACGTTTGCTACACGTTGTATTGAGGCAGGGGTGGATATAAAAACACTGAGTGAAATTCTCGGACATTCCAATGTTTCAGTTACGCTTGACACCTATGTACATTCATCCATGGATCTTAAAAGATTACAGTTAGAAAAAATTTGTAGTTAATGTGGTCAAAAATATGGTCATAACAATAGCTGAATATGAATTTTTATCGGATGTCTGATGTGATATGTTATGAACTTGAAGTTCTACGCAAAACGAATTTAAGATTCAGGATTATATATTATTATTCCCGATATATACAGAAAAATAACATAGAGGGATAGTATAAAGTTTGAATTTTAAACAGGTATCATGAAGCAAAGCTTCTTGATTAATATTAAAAAATGTACAGATGTAAATGATAAATTTGTGTCTGTACATAATGAAAGGAACGTTAATTTATGGGTTTGAAAAAATTGCTTGGTGCTAAGTTATTATCAGCGGCTGCGGCAGTAACAATTATTGCCTCTTTCAGTACGTTGCCTGTGTTGAATGCAGCGGCGGTCGGGGGAGCTTCCGACAGTGTAAAACAAAATGAAAATGGTGTTATAAAAATAGAAAGTGTGTATGGTGATGCAAACTATCTTGTATCAACATGTACAGGATTTATTATAAATAACAGCACTATCGTGACCAGTAAGCAGATTCTTCCAAGTGCGTCAGCGGATATTTTAAATGAAGCAATGGGTCCGGATTTTCAGTTTGACGAATCAAAGCTCAAGGTCAGGACAAAGATAAGTAATGTATATGTTGATGCAACATCTGTACTTGGTGACAGCGATAATAATTTTGCTGTTTTGAGATTAAGCAAGGCAATCAACTTTGATCAGTCAGATTATTTTGATCTTCCGCTCGGTGACAGTGATAAATTAGAGACGACCGAAACGGTATACAGTATAGGATATTCCCAAACAGATACATCAAATACTCCTGTTATAAATGAAGGTAAAATTTCAAAAATAAGTAAGGATATTATTGAATATACAATCAATAATCCTACACAGGGATTTGTGGGAAGTCCTGTTATAGATGAGAGTGGTTCTGTTGTTGCATTGACTGTCTCACTTACAACAGATGGATATAAGGCTATCCCGATAAATAATATAGAGAGTGTTCTCAATACGTTTACGATTGAATATAAATCGGGTTCTTCAAATGAGATAAGCGTTCCGGAATTGCCTGCTGAAGAATCTGTTCAAGAATCTGTCAATCCCCCTGCTGAATCTTCTGTGCAATTACCTGCCGAGTCTTCTGTTGAATCCACTGTTGAATCGTCTGTAGATTCCTCTATAGAACGTGAGGAGAGTGTAAAAGATGAAAGTGCTATTGTTCCGGAAGAAGAGGATGAAATAGATTATGTTATGATAATCATAATCGGAGGAATTGGTTTGGTAGTAGTTGCAATTATAGTTATAGTGATAGTTCTTGCAACAAGAAAGAAGCCTGAGCCTTTAGTTCAGTCGACTCCTCCATACCCACTTAATCAAACGAACAATAATTTGAATAACCAGTCGATGAATCGTCAGATACCTCCAACAACACCAAATCAGATGTTTAACCAGGGTGCAGGTGAAACAACAATACTGAATGATGGTGCAGGTGAAACAACAATACTCGGCGGAAGTGAAACAGTTGGTATACCGTCAGGTGTTCTCGTCAACATAAAGAGTGGGGAAAGAGTTGTTATCAATAAACCTGAATTTGCAATTGGTAAAGAAAGAAACAGGGTGGATTACTGTATATCAGATGATAGTTCGGTAAGCCGTCTGCATTTAAAGATAAGAGTTCGTGCAGGTAAATGCTTTGTTGTTGATATGAATTCTAAAAACGGAACATTCCTGAACGGTAATAGATTGACACCAAATCAGGAATATATTATACAAAATGGTGACAGGCTTAAAATTTCACTTATTGAATTTGAATTCAAGGGCTGAAATCATTAAACGGGGTGTATTGGTTTGACGTTTTTAGTAACTGCACACACGGATATAGGTATAAAGAAAAGTACAAATCAGGATTCGGTATTGGCTTTGAAGGCTACATACAAGAATGAAGAAATTGTGTTTGCTGTATTATGTGACGGAATGGGCGGCCTTGCAAAAGGCGAGGTCGCCAGTGCCTCGGTTATAGACGCTTTTCTGAAATGGTTTGAAAATGATTTTCCTGTGATGCTTGAAGAGGGTTTTGATAAAGAGGGCGTATTCAGAACATGGGAAAATATATGCTCTCAGATGAATTCAAAAATTGCCGCATATGGTGTACAAAGTGGTATAAGCCTTGGTACGACGGTTGTTGCATTGTTGATATACAATGGCAGATACTATATCTTAAATATCGGAGATTCCAGAATATACAGATATAATACAGTAACAACAGTTCTCACAAAGGATCATACCTATGTGCAAAGAGAGGTAGAAATGGGTAGAATGACTCCGGAGGAGGCATTGAACCATCCGAAAAGAAATGTGCTTTTGCAGTGTATTGGTGCAAGTCCTTTCATACAGCCTGATTTTTTTGAGGGTGAAGTAAGACCTGAAGAGGTGTATCTGCTTTGTTCAGACGGTTTTAGGCATATTATTACAGAAAATGAAATGTTTGAACAGTTTAATCCTCAGAAGCTCAACGATGTAAGCCGTATCAAGCAGGCAGCAGTATATTTAACGGATTTGAATAAGTCAAGATTTGAAACTGACAATATTTCAGTGGTTGTAATCAAATCAGAATAGAGAGTGATAAATAAATGTTGGAAATAGGCTCGGTAATAGACGGAAAGTATAAAATACTTAATATAATCGGTAAAGGCGGAATGAGTGTCGTTTATCAGGCGGTAAACGAAAGAGCAAATAAGCAGTGGGCAATAAAGGAAATAAGAAAGGACGGAGTACAGAACTATGAGGTCGTCCGTCAGAACCTTATTGCGGAAACAGATATGCTTAAAAAACTCAATCATCCGAATTTACCGAGTATTATTGATGTTATAGACAGAGAAGGTACATTTCTTATAGTTATGGACTATATTGAGGGAAAACCGTTGAGTGATGTACTAAAGGCAAGTGGGGCTCAACCACAGGAAGATGTTATAGAATGGGCGAAACAACTTTGTGATGTTCTGGGCTATCTTCACTCGAGAAAACCTTCTATTATTTACCGTGATATGAAACCATCAAATGTAATGCTGAAACCTGACGGAAATATTGCATTGATAGATTTTGGCACAGCAAGAGAATTCAAGTCAACAAGTATAGCGGATACTACCTGTCTTGGAACAAGAGGATATGCTGCACCGGAACAGTTTGGAGGTCAGGGTCAGACAGATGCACGCACAGATATATATTGTCTGGGAGCGACTATGTACCATCTTGTGACAGGACATAATCCGGCAACACCGCCATATGAGATGTATCCTATAAGACAATGGAATCCGATGCTTTCGTCGGGTCTTGAAGAAATTATTCTTAAATGTACCCAGATGAATCCTAATGACAGATATCAGAGTTGTGCTGAACTTTTATATGCACTTGATAATATTATATACCTTGAAGAGGAAAATAAAAAGGTACAAAATTTAAAATGGAAGATTTTTTTAACTTCCGTTATGCTAACAGGGGTAATGTCATTTGGGGCATTGGGATTTAACTTAGCCGCAAATTCTCAAATTACTAATACATATCAGGCATTGGTGGATAAAGCGAAAGCAGAAGAAAACGAGGAAACAAGAATAGAATATTGCAAACAAGCAATAGATATAGATCCCAAAAAAGTAGAAGCTTTTAAGGTTTTGCTCCAGACATACTACAATTATGATGATGATGCCTATGAAGGTGCCGATTTTCAGATAGGCTTTGAAGATGAATACAAAGATTATCAAACTGTTACTTCACAATATCTTAATACAGATGAAGATATATATAATACAGAAGATTTTGCCGATAATGTGTATTTAAAATTGGGAGAAGCTTTATTTATCACCTGTGATAAATCTACAGAGGGCAAAAACAGTTCTATCTTTTGGCTGAAAAAAGCTGCGGATTATTGCAGCGATGAATACAAAGACAGAGCAACCCTCCTTTTGACAACAGCAGAATATTATAAGAAGGTTGCAAACAGTATTATATCTGCAACGGGAGAATTGGGAAATGTAGATGACTATAGAGAATATTGGAATAATCTCAAACAAATTGAGAATTATGCAATGACTGATATGGAATCTACAAACAATGTGGTACTTCCTTTAGAATCCTGTAAACTGTGTGTAGGTGAACTTCAAAACAGAATAGCCGGATTTAAAAGCGGTGGAATAGATAAAGAAAATATGTTGCAGTTTATTAATTTGATCGACCGTGATGCTTCAAGGATAGAAGAGAAGGTTACAGGTGTTGCCTCGGTAGATGAGAGTTTAAAAAATTGGATAAAGGAATTGAGTGATTTAAGAGTAAACATCAATAAAGCAAGAGAGAATATAGAAAATTCATTTAAGAATTATAATTGATAAGCAGGTGGAAGTTAATGGGTGGTGTTGACAGTATATCAATATTGCAGACAGGTTTTATAATATGTCTTGCATTTGCCATAGTATTTTTTATAATATCTGTTGTTTTGTTTTTCGTTTTTAATATCCGTTTAATTTTTAATATACGGACAGGAAGAGCAAAAAAGAAAACAATAGAAGAAATGCAAAAGGCTAACAGCGAAACAGGCAGACTAAGAGCAAAGGGAAAAAGCCTTACATCAAAACTGGGGAGCGATACGCCTCCGGAAAGTCAATTTTCCGGATTTCAGAAAAACTATACATCTTCTTCCGGCAGCGGTTCTGAAACTACATCAAGTTTGGAAAATGTAATGGAGAATACTTCATATTCTGTGAATGTACCTTCATATAAGTATGCAAACGAAAATGAGAGCGAATTTGCAGAAACATCACTTTTAAATGAAGCTGACATTTCATCGGAAACAACGTTGCTTTCCGATGAAAATGATAGCACAGGATTTAAAATTCTGCAAAGAATGATATTTATACATACGGATGAAATTATTTGTTAAATATTATAGATGAGGAGAAGTATAGTGAATAAAATAAAAAAATTGCAAATAGCGGCAATAATATTAATATTTGTGTCGTCATACATATTGATGCTTGCACCTGTCGTCAGTTTTGACGGAGATGGTTTTCAGAAAATCATGTCATACTGTACGGGCGGAATATTTTGGTTCGGACTGATTTCGGGTTATGTTCTTTTTATAATAGCAGGCAAGCTTAGAAAAAAAATAAAGAACTCTGAAAAAGATTCGTTTCACAGACCGGGAATAATTGTATTTTTTTCTTCCAGGGCTGCACTGATAGTTGATGTATTATGTATTATAAGCATAGTTATGTTTATTATATGTATATTTAACAAATCTGCTTTTGCTGAAATGTTGGAATATTTTATAATTTCTACAACGATATTTCTCGTTCAGATGCACGCTGTTATTAACGGAATTAATTTCAGGAGTGCGTTTATAAATGTAAGCGGTAAAAAAAATCGGGGAGGAAACAAATAATGTTACATTTAACGAAATTAAAAAAAATACTTGCTTTTATTGCAGCGGGTGCGGTCGTTGTTACCGGTCTGCCGTTTAATGTGGTAGGTGTGGATAAGGGTGATACCGAGGTTAGCAGCAGTCCTTCAGGTACACCGACAGAACAGGATGGTGCAAC
>CANRDH010000085.1 GCA_947629295.1 uncultured Clostridia bacterium | reverse complement strand
GAGGAGGTTATAATTCAGCATCCGCAGGCGGCAAAGATATATCCGTATTCTATAAACTGTCTGCGTATCGTAACGCTTGTGAATAATGGAGAGGCACATATACTTTATTCCGTGTTCAAAACAGGCAACAACGGAAAATTTGTTGACAATCTTGAAAACGGCGGACTTGCCTGCCATTTCGATCTTGACAGAGGGGTTGTGACAGGTCAGGGACATACGTCGGCACTTGTAAATTATGAAGCACACCCCGCAACGGGAATAAAATTTGAGGGCTATAAGTTACCGTATGCAAAGGAGATAAAGGAGCTTGTAAAAAAGGCTGCATTGGTAATTCCTGAATTCCGCTATGTCGGATGGGACGTATGCATAACGCCGGACGGTCCTGCAATAGTTGAGGGAAATGATTATCCCGCATATGACTTTCCGCAGCTTCCCGACGACGATAAGCCGAGGATAGGTCTTATACCTCTTATTGAAAGTTTCGGTGTGAAAGTAAAAAAATAATTAGTGTGCTGATACAATGGAATATACCTTTGTATCAGCTTAAATTATTATGAGTTCTTATTGCAGACCTGTATTTTGTCAATACTCTTATTGGATGAAATGAAGCTTCTGATGATGTGCAGAGTATCTTCCGTGCAGTCCTATAATTTTATGAAAGAGGTTTTTATGCTGAAAGTACTGTATCTTATTGAAAGAATAGTAAAGCTTGATTATGCAAATATGCTAAGAATTTCAAAATCCGTTTCAAGGAAGGCAAAAAAATCACAGGGTTATATTCTTTATGATATGATAAAGTGCGGAATAAAATATCAGGCAGGGTATTATGATTATCAGGAATTTGAATTTTATAATATAAGCGAGGATAAAAGAAATACTTTTCTCACAAGAGGAAAAAATAACGAGATAATCAAAAAATATAATGACAGAAAACATTTTGATGTCTTTAATGATAAAATCAAATTCAATAAGGTTTTTTCGGGATATCTCGGTCGTGAATGGATGGATCTCAAAACATCCTCGCTTGATGATTTTATAGGATTCATAGAAAAAAATCCCATAATTATCGCAAAGCCGATTGACGGCGAGTGCGGAAACGGTATTGAAAAATATGTCCTGTCGGAAAGCGGCTCAGCGGAGGAAATCTATAGATCCGTAATATCCAAAAAACAACTTCTTGTTGAAGCGTTTGTCAGACAGCATAAGGATATGGATATACTTTATGCAGGCTCTGTAAATACAATTCGTATGTTTACATTCTGTAAGGAGGGCAGGGGACATTTTCTTCAGGCGATACTCAAAATAGGCAACGGCGGTGTTATTGATAACTTTTCAAGCGGGGGAATGTATACCTTTGTAGAGGATGACGGTACTGTTGAGGTTCCTGCCATTGATAAGAACGATGTTATCTATGAAAGACATCCTATAACGAATACGGGCATTGTCGGATTCAATGTCCCGATGTTCGCTCAGGCTGTCAGACTTGTAGAAAAAGCTGCACAAACTGTGCCGGAGATAGGGTATGTCGGATGGGATGTCGCGATAGGAGAAAACGGACCTATCATAATTGAGGGTAACTGCTTTCCCGGGGTATTTCAGAAAAAGGCCGGTTTTGCAAAGAACGGTACGGGAATCCTGCCTAAATATTCGCAGTATATGGATATCTGATCGGCTTTTGCAGTGAAATATCGGAAGAGAAAATATATCAGTGGGAGTAAAGTTCCCTGTAAGACAGCCTTTTGCTGTTTTCTTACAAGGGTACTTTACTTTTTTAAATAAATGTGTTAATATACTTCTGTAATACTATGACAAAAAATTAACAAATAGAAATTAAAATATCAGGTCGGTGAATATTCTGATGCATAGATATAAAAATATATCCGCTCCCGTGATAAAGCGTCTGCCGAGATATTACCGCTTTCTTGGAGAGCTTCATGATAAGGGAGTTATCCGTATATCATCAAGGGAGCTTTCGGTTAAAATGGGTCTGACCGCTTCGCAGATAAGACAGGACCTTAACTGCTTCGGGGGATTCGGTCAGCAGGGCTACGGTTATCCGGTTGAAAGCTTGTATAACGAAATAGCGCATATACTCGGTCTTGACCACACCTACAGCGCAATACTTATCGGGGCGGGTAACCTCGGAAAAGCCGTTGCAATGCATATGTCATTTGAAAAAAGAGGCTTCAGACTTATCGGAATTTTTGATAACGATTCAAAAAAAATCGGAACGGAGATACGCGGTATAATGGTATCGGATCTCGACAGCCTTGAGCATTTTTGCTCGCAGAACAAAACCGACGCGGCAATATTCTGCGTACCGAAAAATGCTGTCCATGATATAGCCGACAGATTATACAGAGCAGGTGTTAAAAACTACTGGAATTTCAGCCATTACGATTTGTCCGTTCATTATGACGATATAATAGTGGAAAATGTTCATCTCAACGACAGCCTTATGATATTATGCTATAAAATTTCAGACGCCAATGACTTCCCCGACAATACATCAGCATAAAAATACCGACATATGAATATGAAGAAAAAAGTTATTATACCGCAGATTAAAGCAGCAGCTCCTCAAAAAAGAAATATCAAATTCTACGTTATAAATATTGTTCACACTATAATATTCTGTATATGTGCGCTTGTTATCGGAATAATAACAGGTGCGTTCGACGCCGCCTTTATGAAAGTGCTTGCATTTGCAGAAGATATCAGGGGGCGGTATCCCTTTTATTGTATACCGTTCTTATGTCTTTCAGGATTGCTCATTTATTTTCTGTTTGAGCGTTTCTGTAAGGAGCAATCGGGAACAATGTCCCTGTATTTTCCGGGGGAACAGGATAAAAGAGCAAAAACAAAGCTGCGATTGATCCCGATCGTAATTTTTGGTACATGGATAACTCACCTTTTCGGAGGAAGTGCGGGAACGGAAAATGCCGCAATACAAACCGGAGGAACGCTTGGGAGCCTGATTTCTCATAGATTATCTCTGAAAAATAAGGACTCCGAAAAAATACTTACCGTAACCGGTATGGCTGCCGCATTCGGAGGACTTTTCGGAACGCCGGCTGCGGCGGTCTTTTTCGCTGTCGAGGTACTTTCGCCCGGATATATCGAGGTTCCGGCATTGCTTCCCGCACTGGTAGGAGCATACAGCTCGGATTTTATCTCGCAGCCGGCAGGTAAAGAAAAATTTACATATATACCGGACCTTAGCCCTGAAATCAGCGTATATTTTGTTGCAGTATTATGCATATCTGCGATACTTTTCGGAATGATCGGCGGTTTATTTGCTTATCTTTTCAAAAAAATAAAAAAAGTCCTGACTGTACTTATTCCGAACCCGTATATAAAAATTGCCGCGGCAGGTGCGGCTATAAGTATATTTTCGTTGTTTCTTTATTCGGGAAGATACAGTGGAACAGGAATGAATATCATTACCGATACTCTTGGAGGCAGTGATATATATTATTGGGATTTTATATTAAAGTTTCTGCTTACCGTACTTACTCTTTCCGCAGGATATCAGGGAGGCGCAGTTATTCCGCTTTTCAGCATAGGGACAGCTCTCGGCGCCGTAACGGCAATGATTTTTAATATGCCTGTTGTTTTGTTTGCGGTTCTCGGCTGTGCTGCGGTATTCGGCGCCGCTACAAATACACTGCTTGCGCCGATATTTCTCGGTGCAGAGATATTCGGATATCAATATTTGCCGTTTTTCTTTGCTGTGTGCATAATTGCCTATATTTTCAACGGGAATAACAGTATTTATTCAAAATATAAAAGCCCGGCTTCCGAATTACTGATGATAAAGAAGTAATAAATATCCCTCGTGTCTGCATATTTTTATGTAAAGACATGGAGGGATAATTTTTATGGAAAATTGGGTAATACCCGCAATATGTGCGGCTGTAATGCTTACGCTTATTATAATACATCTTATAATGCGCTCAAAGCATCCTATAAGATCATCGCTGCTCTCTCTTTTGCCGGGAATAGCTGCGCTTATATGTGTAAATCTGATATCGGGATATACAAATGTAACTATACCCGTAAGCCCGCTTTCGCTTTCTGTCTCAGCAGTTCTCGGGATCCCCGGAGTAACGTGCCTGTTGATCATACAGAGAATTTTATGACGGCAGCGGTTCAATGCTTGACAGGAAGGGGAGCGATATGGTATAGTATAAGGGAACTTAATATTTCAATATGCGGTGCTAATGGCGTGAAGCTTACGGTATTTATGTGTACCGACGGGTAAATACTGCTGTGATAGGTTACTTAGTGTTACCAAACTGAGGCAAATATGACAGCGGCTGCACACCGATAGGTAATTGGGAAGCCGGTGAAAATCCGGAACAACCGTCATTACTGTGATTGGCTTTGCGCCATAAGTCAGAATACTCCCGCATTTGTGGTTATGCAAGCTTGGACGATGAAGAAGTGCAGCCGATTTTTTATGCAGCGGCGTCGATTGTGCTTCTCTTCGGTATGATTTTGCATTGCTGTGTGATGATCTGTTGTGCTTTCTTTGTATCCTTGCAGAGAAGGCTTTTTTTATGGTGATATTATGGAAAAAACGGACAAAAGAATTTATGCTTTGAATATTCTCCGCCAAAAATATGACGAGCTTGGCAGACTGCCGAAACGCAGTGATTTTGACAGCGATACCGTGTGCCTTATAAAGCAAAAGCTCGGACCGTGGCCCAGAGCTCTTGAGGCGGCCGGTCTTAAGGAGCCTCCAAGGATATCCGCTAAGGAAAAGAGCAGGATAAAAAGGGAGAGAAGCCGTAGAAACAGAAAGCTTTATAAAAAATCTTTATCCGTAAATTCCGACAGTACCGACAATAAAAAAATGCCTGCTGATAAAAATATGGAGGGATAAAAATGAAAACAAGAACAAAAATTTTGTCATGCACAACAGCAGCCGCACTGGTATTTTCTGTACTGCCCTTTGTGGTTTCGGCAGAAAACGAAAACGGCAGAGTAAGAGTGGTTGTAGAAAACAACACCTACAAAATGGATGACGGAGCAAAATGGGAGGGTACGCTTGTTGACAAGTGGGTTGATCTTAAAGCGGATTCCACGGCGGAAAGCATTATATCAGAGGTAATGCGGAGCAGCGGATACGCCGACCCGATAGAATCGGGGGCATACGGCAGCTATATATCGAGTGTAAACGGACTTGCTTCGGGTGACGGCTCAGAGCTTGAGGGGAGTGCGTACCCCGGCTGGCTTGTCGGATATAATGACTGGTACGGAAATGACGGTTTATCAACGCTTGATATATCGGACGGCGACGAGCTTTTTATAACGTATTCGCTCAATATGGGGGTGGATATTGGAAGTGATTATAATAACACAAGCACAAGCCTTAAATCACTGACAATAGAGAATGCGGAGCTTTCCGCTGAATTTTCTTCCGATATAACCGCTTATACGGTTACACTCAACGAAGGAGCGGAAAGCATTAAGCTTACTCCCGAGGCGGAAAATAAATACTACAGATACAGAATATATAAAAACGAATATACACCCGAGCAGGATAATGACTATAAGAGGTCGCAGTATATTCCCGTTTCGGACGGAGATACCGTTTACATAGGAGTCGGAAACAGTAATTGGCAGTATCTTGGGGATAATGTACGGGAAACGGTGTACGAGCTGAAAATAAACTCCGGAGGGGAACAATCTTCAAAGGACGAGAGTATTTCCGAGCCGTCCGAAAACCAAAAGGATCTTACGGAGATAAATAAGATAATTGGGGAAACAACGTCGGGTATAAAATTAAATGAGCAGATTTCCGAAGTAGGAAACGAATGGGAAATATTTGCGCTTGCACGCCTCGGCGCTATTGATGAAACTACCAAAACCGATTATGCTGAAAAGCTCGCCGCATACCTTGCAGGTACAGAGCTAAGCAGAGTGACCGATATTGATAAATATACCATAACACTGACTTCACTCGGCTATGATATGACGGATTTTGAGGGCGTTAATTATATATCGTCATTATCCGATTATAATTTCTGCACAAAACAGGGAATAAACGGAGCGGTATATACACTTCTTGCACTTGATACGATAAAATACGAAATTCCTGCGGCAGAGGAAGGCACTGAACAGAACACACGAGAAAAGCTTATTGAATTCATACTTTCTAAGCAGCTTGATGACGGCGGCTGGGCATTTTTCGGAAATAATTATGAGCCTGATATGACAGGAATGGTTTTGCAGTCGCTCGCTCCATATTATAACGAAAATGAAAATGTCAAAGCAGCGGCGGATAAGGCTGTAATGCTTCTTTCCGAAAGGCAGAATGATGACGGTACATATACATCCTACGGTGCTCCCGGGTGCGAAAACAGCGCTCAGATAGTCTGCGCTCTTTGTGCTCTCGGAATTGATCCTGATACTGATCCCCGATTTGTAAAGAGCGGCGGAAGTGCGCTTGACGGTCTTTGCGCATTTTATTTAAACGGAGAGGGCGCATTTTCCCATAACCTCGGAGGTAAGGCTAACGGTATGTCAACAGACCAGGCATTTTACGCTCTATGCGCATACAGCCGTTTTGTAAACGGACAGACAAGACTTTATGATATGACGGATATTGATAACAGTGATAATGAAAATTCAGAGAGCAGTGAACAGTCACAGAACAGCGAGGCTTCACAGAACAGTGAGCAGTCACAGAACAGTGAAGATTTGCAAAACAGCGAGCAGTCGGGGGACAATGAGGTTTCTGAGGATAGCGAAGCTTCCGATGATCCGATAATAGGCGGACAATC
>CANRDH010000084.1 GCA_947629295.1 uncultured Clostridia bacterium | reverse complement strand
CATAAATATGCCGTTGACAGCCATTTTTATACCGTAAAGTCCATACCCTATGTAAAATAACTTTCCCATGGTTTATATTGAATTCAACAAATATAAAACCAACAGAAAGGGATGAAAAATATGTTTGGATTTTGGTATGAGTGGCTTAGAAGACTTTTTAAATGAAATATGATACCGCCTCGCCTTAAAACTGCTTGTCGGCACACAACAGAAGTTTTATAAGGAAATCCGTCTTTTCCTTATCCCAGTTTTTGATAATTTCAAAAACCTCCGAGTTGACCGACATATCCGGCAAAATAACGTTATCCGAAATGAGCAGTGCAATATCCGTTGATAAAACCTCGGATATTTCATCAAGTCTGGAAAGTGAGATTTTCGCGATTCCACGCTCCACCTGGCTTATATAGCTTTCGGATACACCCAACATCTCCGAAAGGGCTGCCTGTGTCAGTCCTTTCTTTTTTCTGTATAAACTTATTCTCCTGCCGATTGCTTTATAATCTATCATCATTACCACCGGGTTAAGTATAACAGTTATTGGTACAGTTTATAAGAAATCTATAAGTTAAGAATTAACCTATAAATGCGGGTTTATTCAATAATGAAATACATTTACCCTATATATCCGAATGTTTTACATCCGGGGATTGACAGCACATTATACCAATGATAAAATCTGATATGGTACTTTAAGTGACAGTACAATAAAAAATTGAAGTATGAAGTTGGTATTTTATATGCTGAAGATAGCCGTATGTGATGATGAACAGAGCTTTATAAATATAATGGTAAAGTTGATAAAAAAGACATTTTCCGATAATATTGAGATACTTGATACATATACAAGCCCTATCGTCCTGTTAAATTCAGGAAAAAGCTACGATTTGCTTTTTCTTGATATTGATATGCCAAGATTAAACGGAATAGAGCTTGCAAGGCACTACGATAAAAACAATACCTCTATTATTTTTGTAACAAATAAGGAAGCTCTCGTTTTTGAAGCATATAATTCAACTGACTCCGTTGGTTTTATAAGAAAAGGCAGACTTACGGAGGATTTTGAAAGCGTTATAAAAAGATTTAACAGAAGCAATCAGCTTATGCACTTTCTTACCGTAACAATAAACTCGCAGATTTATAAAATCAGACTTTCGGACATAATCTATATCGAAAAAATGGTAAACAGTATTATTATACATACAACAGATAAAACCTATACCCAAAGGAACACCCTCGCTGAAATTGAAGAAAAACTGCACAGCCACGGATTTATTCGTGTTCATGCCGGATATATTGTAAATCTTGACCATATATTGCGGATCTCTTCAAATGAGATTACGTTATCAGATTCCGGATCCGTTCCGGTGAGCAGGAACAGACTGAAATATGTAAAAACCGAATTTCTCAAAAGGAGTGCAGTGCTGAATGAATAATATATTTCAGGAAATATTTGCCCTGTTCGTTAATTGTGCATTTCCGGTCGTACTCACAATGCTTTGCGGCTGCTTTTTATCACGCAAATACAGCAAGGCTAAAACTCTTGCATTTATAATTCCGACATCTGCACTGATGCTCTTGGCTGATTATTTTATAGGGAATTCGATAATTGTGATATTGGACTGTGCCCTGCTATGGCGTGCAGGGTTAAGGGCGATTGCATTTTCGGTTATATCGGTTTTATACTGTTTATTTGTATTTAAAAACAGGATATCACAAAAAATCGGGATTCCATTGCTGATAAATTTAATTTTCCTTATATCCTCGGTACTGTTTTATTTATTTGCAGTATTTGTTATATATTCGGATCCTGACGCTCTTTTTCGGAAGAATCCGGAATATATAACAATATTTGATTTATCCGCTTATTTTACGGCAGGATTTTTAATTTATATATTCGCCCGAAAAAAATCCTGTAAAAAAATCCGTAAGGACATTATAACACATACTGCCGTATTTTGTATATCATTCATAGTAATAATATTTCTTTTCGGAACGGCGTCAAATTTCTTCGTTGAATATTGGGTCAGATATTATATTGAAGCTATAATATTTACAATAATCGTCGTTAATATATCAGTTATATTGCTGATTGAGAAAATTTACAAAAGCCATGTTTTAAAAATACAAAATGAAGTTATGCAAAGCGAACAGGAGATGTATAAAGCTCAAATTGAACAGTCAAATCAATATATCAGAGAGATTGCAAAAATCAAGCATGATATGAAAAACCGGATATTATGTATATCCGAGCTTATGGAGAGCGGAAATATAAATGAAGCTGAAAAGCTGTGTGACAGTTTAAAGAACGAGCTTGAGAAAACATCATATATATTCGGCACATCGAACCCATATCTGAATTCAATACTTAATGTTATATACAAAAGATCCAAGGAAAACGATATTGACATAAAAACCGTAATTAAGAGCAGCATTGAGAATATAGACGGCACGGATTTAATTTCTCTGCTGGGCAATTTATGCGATAATGCGATAGAGGCATTGCAGAAAATAGGGTATAACAGGCAGCTTAGCATATCCGTTACCGAAAAAGGAGGCTATTATATTTTTACTGTGAAAAATCGGATAGAGCGATCTGTTTTAAAAAATAACGCCGGGCTGCACAGTTCAAAATCGGATAATATATATCACGGCTACGGCTTAAAAAGCGTGGAAAGCATCGCTAAAAAATATGACGGTATTCTTGATATAAGTGAGGACGAAGATATGTTTATTGTCAGCGTTATGCTCAGACCGCAAAATAAACAGCAAATATAACAATAATTTTAAAGCGGACACGGCGGGAAAATACACAGATTGGCGATGTTGATACTCCTGCACCAAATGACACGGAATAAGTACCAAAAACAACGGAAAGATTTTAATTTCAGGGAAATGTTATTATACTGTGAATATAAAATATTTTAATCTATCGGAGGATGTAAATATGGATATTACAGTAAATGGCCTTTCTAAAACCTACACCGGTGGTGCAGCCCCTGTCATGGCAATTAAAAACTGCTCGCTTAAAATAAAAAGCGGCGAACAAATTGCCGTTACCGGTGCAAGCGGCTCCGGAAAATCTACACTTCTTCATCTGATCGCGGGTCTTGAACGCGCCGACAGCGGAAGTATAAAATATGACAATACGGATATTACCGAAATGTCTCAGAATAAGCTTGACGACTTCCGCCTGAAAAATATCGGCATAGTTTTTCAGTCATTCAACCTTTTGCCGGAGTTTACAGCCTACGAGAATATCATACTGCCGCTAATGCTCCAAAGTAAAAAAATTGATAAAACCCGCATAGATAAGCTTGCGGAATATCTCGATCTTGATTCAAGATGCGAACACCTTCCCTCAAAGCTTTCGGGAGGTCAACAGCAAAGGGTGGCTATTGCCCGTGCTTTAGCTAATGAACCGACTGTTCTGCTATGTGACGAGCCTACGGGAAATCTAGATAAGAAAAGTTCCAAAGCGGTTATCGACCTCCTTTTCAATATTTCAAACAAATTGAACGTAACTCTTATAGTAGTAACACATGACGAAAGCATCGCAAAACGCTTTGACAGAATCATTACAATAAGTGACGGTGTTTTAGGGGGTGACATACAATGAAAGGCTCCCTCTTTATTATCAGTAAATATATACGTTCGCATAAAGGAAGATTTATCAGCCTTGTCATATGCATATCACTCTTTATAACTGCCATTATTACGGTTATGTGGTATAATGACAGCTTCAAATATAGCGAGAATGAAAAATATAAACAAAAAAACGGAGCATACGCACTAATAGACTATTATGTGAACGAAGATATCGTTTCCGAAAATAAAAAAGAGCTTACCAATGAAAATGCGGGCCTGCTCAAAGGCTATTGGAGTTTAAACTCTGACGATCAGAATATTACAATAGGCTATGCGGACGAAAATGCGGCAGGTCTTATACCTATAACAATGCGGCAGGGCAGACTTCCGCAAAATCAGGACGAGGCTGCAATCGAAAAACTGACATATGATCTCCTCGGACTTAAGGCGGATATCGGCGACAGAGTAAGCTTTGAAATTAAAGACAGCAGCGGAAATACAATAACAAAAGAATTTATACTGACAGGTATAACGGACAACTTCTTCAGGAGCTTAAGAGAAAAATACAACGGATCCCAGAGGATCAGCATACCGACAATACTTATCGGGGATGAGGATATTGCTCCTTTGTATGTACATATTGTCGCCGGGGAAGATACTTTTCTTACTCGTAATCTCGAATCTGAAAGCACCTATTCTTCTTGGGCGGACAGTCAGCAAATGCAGACAAAAATCAGGGTAAATAATATTATATTCATACCTCTTACACTCTTTTTTGTAATTACTTCGGTAGTCGGTATTTTTTCTGTTTCCTCGTATTTTTTTAAGGATATTGAAAAACATCTGAGGCTTTTGCGGTGTATCGGCTTTTCCAAGAAAAAAGCCAAAAAAATGATACTTATATACATTCTTATCTTCTGGCTCCTGTCTCTTATAATTTCCATACTGATATCGGCACTGATACTTTTTATACTCCATTGGATTTCGTCATATTCATCCCGTTCACTCCTGATTTCTGCCGGAACAGTTCCTTTTTTATGCGCGGCAATGGCAAGTGCGTTGATAATTACGGTTTCGTTTTTCGTTCAGCTTAAAAAATTCTATAAGAAATCCCCTGTCAGGGAAGAAATATATACTACCAAAAAATCAAGGAAATCACGTACCGAACTGAAGAAATGCTGTCACAACGCATACGGCAGAAAAAACCGTATTGAAAAGATTACCTGTATCACGATGATTTTCCTTTGTGTGGGAATGTCGGTATTCGGCTCCTTTCTTCCGCTCTTCAATGCCAGAGGAACAACCTGGGCGGATCCCGATTTTTTCACCGATGACAGGGATTACTCCCTGCATATGACGGGGGGCGGCGGCAACTCCGACAGCTTTTATATACAATTCCCGTCAGGCTCCGGAATTAACAGAAAAGCCGCGGACAAGTTGCTTTCCGACAGCAGTATAGAGGTGGAGGAGGCTTCGGTTTATAATTTATGCCATCCTTTTTTCCTTACTTCTTCAAAATCACCGGAAAACAGATATATAGAGCAGCACTTTATTGATGCTGCCGAAAAAAAAATTGACCCTTTGTTCAGAAATAAAAAAACTTCGGAAATGATAAAGCTTGCGGGCGGCAATGCCGAGAAGGATTGTATTATAGATTTGCCTGTTCGGTGGCTGTCAAAGAAATGCGTCGAAAAAAATATAAACATTACAAACGGAAGCTTTGATATGGATGAATTTAATTCAGGAAAGGGCATAATTGCCCCCGACAGTCTTTGCTCTGTGGGCGATGTATTTACGATGATAATACCAATTCCCGACAAAAACGCGACCGAAGAAAATATTTATGAGCATATAAGCTTTGAGTGTACGCAGATAAAGGTAACGTCAACATATGATGCGGTAAAGGCGGATATGAATGATCTTGTTGTTTCACTTGATTACTTATTTTCTGTGTATCCCGACCTTAACTATGAAGAACTGGTACTGAAAAATACCGATAAATCGAATATTGAAAAAACAACGGAAATCGAGGATCAGCTTGAGTTTGTTCTTAGCCTTTCCGGCGATGATGTAGAATTATATAATTACAGTGAAATGGCAAAGGAATTTTACGATGATGTCAATGCACAGACCTTTCAGCTTATACTGAGTATTTTTGTGTTTGTCATTATGATTATTACCGCTGTTGTTTTCTCAAATTATATTCAGGTTCGCTCAAATATTATGAGCTATGCAGTCATGCGTGCAATCGGTGCAAGGGTGGGGGTAATACGCAGGCTCATATTATCCGAAGCACACCGTATTCTTATAATAGGAACAATAACGGGGACGGCGGCAGGCTGGGGTATTTCCTTGTTCTTTGCATATGTAGCACGGAACATAAAGACATGGGATATATTTTTATTTTATGTCATGCCCGTATTTATTCTTACGGTTGTGTTGCTGTATATCGGCAGTCATATAGCAATAAAACGTGCTGTGCGTTCTCTTATTGATGAAAATATTATAGAAAGACTTAATACGGCAGATATCTAATAAATAATACCCGTAAAATACAAAATGATTTTACAGGTATGTATATATCTCTGAATATTAATCAGAGAGTCATATTAAATTTTTCAGCGATTCAGCCATGCAGTCGAAGCATCCATTGCTATACGGCAGGCAGAAGTCCGGTCAAGTGAATTAAGCATAACGAAATCATGTATAATACCCCTGATACGCACAGCGGTCACATCAACTCCCGCACACCTCAGCTTATCGGCAAGAGCCTCTCCCTCACTGCATAAAACATCAGCCTGTCCGTTTATGATCATTGTCGGCGGAAAACAGCTGAGACATTTCAGACTTGCTCTGAGTGGTGAAGCGGTTATTTCTCTGCTGTCATCTGCACAGCTTATATACTGCCGCCAGAACCACCTCATTCCCTCTCTGTACAAATAATAATTAACTGCAAATTCATGGTAGCTCAAAGTATCAAAATATGCATTGGTAACGGGATAATATAATAGCAGCTTACTGATATCAGGGCCGCCGAGCTTTTTGGACATCATCACCATTGCAACAGCCATATTTCCCCCTACGCTGTCGCCTGCCACAATTAATCTGTCATCCTCATTTTTTCGGACATATTGACCCGCCATTTCCCGCAGATGTGAAAGCACAAAATAGCATTGCTCCAATGCGACAGGATATTTTGCTTCGGGCGAAAGTGTATATTCCGGAAATACCACAAGAGAATCCGTTCTCGCCGCCAACTCTCT
>CANRDH010000083.1 GCA_947629295.1 uncultured Clostridia bacterium | reverse complement strand
TGATCTTAACGGTATGATTGATATACCTAAAAGTGAAAGCATGGCTTATGCTCAGAATAAAAAGCAAATCGAGGATATAAACCAAAAGCTCGATATGCACATAAATGATGAAAATAACAATATTCAAAGTGAGGTTGAAAGACTTACCTTAAACATCGAAAATGCTGTGGAAGAAACAGAACGTAAATTGGACGAAGCGACAGCTTCCATAAATTCAGAAATGGGGAATATAAACAGCCGTATCTACAGCGAACTTGAAACTGTAAATGATAAAATTGAAAATGCCGTTGATAGCGTCAATTCGTCTGTCAACGCGAGACTTGACAAAGTAAACGGTCGTATAGACAATATTATAGCTAACACCTCATCAACAGAGGGTAACAGTGAGCTTGTTGATATCAGGCTTTCCGCCACCGGTAAGATTTATCAAACAGCAGGTGAAGCGGTAAGAGAACAAATACTGAGACTAAACAGACTGACCGGAAAGCTTGTTTGCAAAAGTAACAACTATCCCAATTTCGATACCGAAAGCCGACAGCTTACAATTCAGAAGGATACATTGCTCGCCGATTCAATCAGCCATATATATTATTGGACAACAGAAGATACGGTTGTTGATTTCAATAGTTACTATGGTGAAACTGTAAGTATTCTCGCCTTTGATAAAAATACTCATGAGTTGAAAATGTTCGGATATACCGAGCCAATACCCGATACGTACCGCTGCACCGGATACATAAACAGAATGGGTCAGGGTGATATCGGGTGTCCCTATACTGTAAATAATGTGGATATAAACCAATTAGTCAATGAACATACAAATCGTTTGAACTCAGCAGAGGCTTACATATCACAAAGCAATGACGAGTTAACGGACATACGCACAGGTGCGGAAGGGAAGAGATATTCAACAGCAGGCGAGGCTGTAAGAAATCAGATATTGAAACTGAACAGGTTTACCGGAAAAATGGTTATTGCCAATAGTGATTATCCCGATTTTAATACCGAAAGCCGACAGCTTACAGTAAAAAAGGGAACTCTGCTTGCGGACTATATCAGCAACGTATATTATTGGACAACTGAGGACAGCATTGTCGATTTCAATAATTATTACGGGCAAACTGTCAGTGTTCTTGCTTTTGATAAAAGCACCCATGAATTGAAAATGTTCGGTTACACAGAGCCGATACCCGAAACATACCGTTGTATCGGATATATCAACAAAGTCGGTCAGGGGGATATAGGCTGCACATATACTATAAACGGTGTGGACATAAATAAAAGCATAGAAAACATTGAAGACTTGGTACAGGGCAGTAATATAGAGGAAAATATTTTAAGTCTTCAATGGGAAAGAAATGTGCAGGAAGTGCAAAAGGCACAAGGCACAGCCTTCACGTTTGCAATACAGACTGACACACATATTGATTTTGACAATTCGAGCGGACATAACTGGTCGGACGGAAACGCGGCGAATAATTTAAAATTATTCGCACAGAGGGCAGGACTTGATTTTTATGCCAATCTCGGTGATATAATAGAAGGTTATGCAACTGATTCCACAAATGATATGCGCAGTGATATGACAGAAATAGTAAGACGTTATGTTCAGAATGCTCCGTGTCCCGTTCTGATTGCCTTAGGAAATCATGATAGTAACATTCAATCGGAGGTAAGCGGCGGTGAGATAATGACGAATGAAGAATTATATGCCAGACTTATGAAACCAATAAGAAATACATCGGACAGATTTGTTTTCGGAGGTAAGGTATTCTACTATTACATAGACTTTGATGAAATAAGGGTAATAGTTATAAACACCCAGGACGGAGCGAATACAGGTGTTTTTTCTATTGGAGACGAACAGCTTAAATGGCTGAGGGAAAAAGCTCTTGATACAACAAAAGCCGTTATGATAATGGGACATTCTCCGTTGATAAGTGAAATAGGAAGCAATGTTCCGAAAAATTCGGAAAAATGTATAGAAGCCGTATCGCGATTCATTCAAAGCGGCGGTGTTTTCATAGGCTTTTTTTATGGTCATCAGCACGAACAACGATTTGCGGAGGTCAACGGTATGAATCATATCACCTTTGATAATCTCGCGAACAAAGCGGAGGTTGTTATGGTTGACATCGACAACAGAACAGTCAATACATTGCCTATAGGAGCGAGTGGGATAAATGTAAGAAGAAGCTTTACCTTCTAAGTAAAAACTTATTATATGTAATTTTCTGCCGTACAGTAATGTTGCTGTGCGGCAGATTTATTAATGGTATTCAATTATGCCAATCAATATCGTCTTGTACGATTTTAGCGGGGCAGCCTGCAACAAGCACATTATCGCAGGGCACGGATTTTGTCACACAGCTCCTGTACGCAATCACGGAATTATTACTGATATGAACACCTTTGAGTATATCCGCATATGAAGCTATCCATACATGATCGCCGATTTCAACCGGAGCTGAGGACGCTTTTTCTGTTCCGTTATGTATTATTGTATGACCGTCTGAATCTCTTATACTTACGTTCCAGCCCCAAAGATTGTCACTTCCTATCCGTATTCCTTCCGAGCAGGAAATAAAGCAGTTTTTGTTGCAATAAAAATTACTGCCTATTTCGAGCGTACCGTTGTCCACACGGACAGAGCTTCCGGAGGCGAAAACCGCGCTGCCTCTGAAAACAATTCGTCCTGTTTTACCGACAATTACTGTACCCCCCCCGATGTGATTCCTGCACTACCTCCAAAACCTATTTGTATCACTTTGGACTTCAGGTTTTCAATAGCAATACTATTCTTTTTTATTCCGTATACCTTTGTATCGCAGGAAATCAGCAGCGGCATTTTAAGACCTTTCAAACCGAACAGCTTTACGCTGTAATATAGTGACTTGGGAATTGACATAATCTTTTTAAGAAGCATTTTATTTTTCTCCTTTGCCTTTTCTTTTTATAAACCATCCGCGTACGAAATTTAAACAATATTTTATTATCCATATAACTGTATCGTGATACAGGATGAATAATATAGTTGCGCACAGGATATACCCTATAACGGATAAAATATTGAATTTGCAGAATGTATTATAAAATGCATACAGGCTGACAACAGCGGTCAGCAGTCCGAATCGGAGCAATTTAAAATTAACATAATAATATTTCATACCGAGTATGGTACGAAGAAGATAGAATACTATATATGAAATACCTGTGGAGATAGCGGCACCCTGACAGCCGAGAAGCGGAACAAGGGCAGTATTTCCGATTATATTGGTCACACACGCGCCGACAGCCACAACCACCTGCAAATTACTTTTTTTCTTAAAGACCAGTCCTGCCACGGTTGTTTCCGATATTGTATACATAATGGGATTAAATATCAAAAACGGAAGGATATATGCGGTTTCCCTATATTTTTCACCCAACAGGACCGCAAAAATATCCTTAACAAGAATCAAGGATATTCCGAGGAAAAACATCACCACTGTTATGACCTGATTTGCATTCTGATGAAATTTTTTATCTTCCGGAAATTTTGTATAATGTTCGACCGACAATGGAGCCCACAGAGTATTGAAGGCTGTCTGGACAACAGCAAAAATATGTACAAGCGACATTGCCGACGAATATATTCCTACCTCAGCATAGGAGCAATAAAAATTCAGCGAGATTTTATCTATTGCCTGAAAAAGAGTGGTTACACTCATCGACAGAATAAACGGGGAGGAATATCTTACCAACTCTTTGATAGTGATATGACACTCATTGCTGTCTGTCTTTTTGAAATTCCACATATCCTTTTGAGCAATTATACTCACAACCATACATACTGCGTATGATAAGACGGTAGCTATGACAAGTAAAAGCAAATAATTTGCTCTGAAAGAGTAGCACAACATCAATGACAATATTATATAGCATAGCTTTTGCAGTATCTGTAGAAAAGAAAACAGATTTGCCTTACGTTCCAACCGAACAATAAGCTGGCTGAATCTGTATATGATCTGGTCAACTGTATGTATACAGAGAAATGTCATTATGATCGGTGTGAATTCAAATTTTACCATTCCGGACCATGACAGAAGTATTACGACCAAGCTTACGGCAATACCCGCAAGTGTCGGAAGCCACACGCACCTGAGCAAAAGGGCGCGTTTATAATTCCGTTCATCCTTTTCGTAATAATATCTTATAGCTGCCTGATCAAGACCAAGACACAATACCATAAGCGCTATACTCGAATACATAGTAAAGATAGAAAGTTGTCCGTATTCGTCCGGTGCAACTATTCTTGTTATAATTGGCGTACTCAGCAGACCGAGCAGTAAATTGATAAGTGTACCGCTGCCTATAACAGCGAACTGTTTCAAAAAACTATTTTTTTGCATTTCTTCAACCCTTTAACATAGCAACCCGCGATTACTAATCAGATTTTTCGGGCAGTTTTCCAATAAACCTTGAGCTGTCTTTTTGTGATATGATTTTAGCGGGTATTCCGCCTATTGTATATGAGCCTTCCGGAAAGCTTTTGTTTACAACGGCATTGGCTGCAATTACTGTATTATCTCCGATTTGTATATTTCCAAATAGCTTAGCCCCCGGTCCTATATAAACATTATTACCTATTTTAGGGGTATCTTCCTCACCCCCACCGTTTGCACCTATATTTACGCCAACGTGTAAACGACAGTTTTTTCCGATCCTTGCCCCTCCATTTACAACCACCGTGCCGTAGTGCGGAATACACATTCCGGGACCAAAAGTATTAGCAGGGATCGACCAGCCAAGTTTAATGCCTATTTTCTTTGTCATGTATTTGTGATACATATATGCTGTTTTTCCGAGAATATCTTTTCTGCAATTCAGGTAATATTCCTGTTTTCTGAGATGCAGCTGAAATTTCCACATTTCACCAAGCCGCAGCTTTCTTAAAAATGATACCTTGTTACCGAAACGAGCAAGCTCATCGCACAGAAGATAATAGTGTAGATCCTGCAAATTACTAATCATATACTGCCCTTTATCCATAGCTGTATCTCCCCCCACTGAGCTTAAGATTCTCTGCACCAATTCAAAGTCGGAGAAAATTCTCCGTTGTTATATCTTTTGACTAATTGTCTTTTTAAACAGTCTATTGTTTTTAATTCTGCCAAAGTCAGTAAGTAAGCCGCTATTAAACATTCGGGCAATTAATAAAATTGAAAAATTATAGGCGATATTTGACAAATAGCTTTCCGTTACGCCAACCACGCACAGAATGACAACGCATAATGCACCGATATAATCTTGCTCCGCCTCCAGATATTTTCCTATCAAGAAATACATAACACAAAAAACAACGACAATTACAATACCCCATGAAATCAATATATATATATAACTGTTATCAATACCGCTCCATGCCTCTCCGGTCGCCAACTGCTTCGCATAGGATACGGTTTCTATTTCCTGACCGAAAAGCTTTACACCGTAATTATGGTAATACCTTTGCATAAATCCCAGACGATATGAAACAAAAGCATTGAGAGGAGATAAAACTTCAAGGAAATATCCTTTATCATAAAAATATGTTATTATGAAGGAAAAGAACATACAAAAAGGAAACATTAACGATGAGAGTCTATATATTCCTACTTTATTCGATGTTTTTCTGAATTTCTTTATCTGCACAATTAAAATGAATAACATTTCCATAATAAACGACATTCTGTTGTTTGCAAAACTGAATACCACAAAAGCTATTATAAGACAGCTTATTGTATTTCGTATTTTCCATTTATCAAATTTATAATAAACATACGGTATCATCCACAAAATCACCGTATTGCCGAATGCATTGGCGGTCGTAAAACCGCAGGAATTTCTTGAAACATCATTTCTCAGGAAAATATTTGACTCTATCCATCCCATGTAATACATAAAAACCACAACACATATAAAAAACATGAATGTGTAGCTTTGCCATTTGGCGATTTTCTTCAGCGAGATTCCCTCCGGAAAGGCAAGAATAGCAGTATAAATTATTGCAAACGACCTGTTATGTGACATAAGGGTTATTGCTATAACTGCAATACTCAATGCCATCATTATATACAGCTTTGAGCGCTTTAGCTTTTCTTCAAAGCAGAACAGTCCAAAAAAGAGAAAAACGCTGAATTTGTTTATCACTGAGCAAAACCATGCCTTGCTTATAAATACCAACTCTGTGATATTTGAGCTTCCCAATACTGCCGCCGCTATATTAAGACATATCAGTAAAATGTACAGGGCTTCAATTAAATCCTTTTTTGATATTTTTCCGTTATCTATCATCTTGACTCTCAGCTCCTATACCGCAAACCAGCTCATAAAAATTAATATCAAGCGCCTTGCATATCTGTGCCAACTGTTTATCATTTCCTTTATTGGTGATATTTTCGTTACCCAGACCGTCATAATCTGTATTCCAGATATGGACAAGGCTATATCTTTCGGCTCTGCACAAAACAACAGGAACCTCATTTAAAAGCTCCATGGCTTTAAGCCATAAATCGTCGGCATATAAACAGGTTTCGGCTATTGTTGCAGTGTCCGAATAACGCGGGTTTAAAATTGCCGGCGGATATAACACACCGCCGCAGCCGGTTGCCATCAGATATTTTGATTCCGTATCAATCAGTTCCCTGAATGCCATATCCCATTTGCAGTATTCCTCGACATTTTTATCATCAGTAAATTTTATGCGATGTACCCTTTTGGCAGATACAGCTTTGGGATGCTTCATATAAGAGCGGTACAAATCGTCGATCATATTTCGGTCATAAATAATATCATCATCAATCGTTATTATTATGTCATCGGGATATTCCCGCATGGC
>CANRDH010000082.1 GCA_947629295.1 uncultured Clostridia bacterium | reverse complement strand
TTTTCATCTGCATAGCAGTATCCTCCTTGTTGGTTGAGTTATTTTGTGTGATATTGCTTTCATCTGTTTTTGACTCGTTCACACTTGATACCTCCTGCTCTGATTCTGTTTCGGAAACCGATTGAGCGAATTCGTTTTCCGAGTGAGAGCTTTCAATGCCTGTACAGCTTTGTGTTATGATCTCATCTTGTATTTCCGTGTTATTTGTACTATTATCAATGCCATTGTTTCCGCAGGCACTTAATGTCGGTATGAGCATACATAATGTTAAGATAAGAAGTTTGTTTTTCAACGATTCCACCTCCGGATTCAATGAAGAAATTAATATATGTTTACAATACAATTATAGCTCAGGATTTCAAAAACAGCAAATAGTTATTATGAATAACCTGATATTCCAAACCGTTATAATTGCTCCTGATTCTATAAAATATTTTGCTCCGTTTTTTAAATATTGAGGGGGATAGTTTAAAACTCTTTGTTTTTTAAAATATGACAGCTTATTCTATACATAACATAGGACCATAATAATGCAAAGACGAACAGACCGCACAGCAAAACAAATATGTTTTCTTCGACAAAATTTATAAGCTCCGTATCCCGATTTATAGACAATGCTAAAGTTATGCCGCCCCATATTATAGCTGCCGGAACAATGATCACTACCGCCATGAGGATACGAGCCTTTTCTGCACCGAATTTAATAACAACAGGGATCAATGTACTTCCGAAAATAAGAGAAATTCCGAGGGCAGCAAGGGCTAAAAGGAAAGTTACACCTATATTTTCCGCATAGGAATCAAACCTTTTCATTATAGCTCCGCCTACAATATCAGTTACAATTCCCGATATACAGCCTATAATACAGAAAAAAGCAAGTACAATAAATTTTGATTTGACTAATTCATTTCTTGAAACAGGCATTGTCAGTGCATACCCTGTCCATTTGGAGGTATCGTCAAAGGTGAAGGTACTAATTGTTATTATACTGAGCATTATCGCATAAATAATGGGAAATCCTACGCCGTCCGAGGTAGGGATAATGCCAATGGCAATGATAATCATAGCAAAAAGCATATATCTGACATTGCCGGCGAGATTATATAAATCCTTGAGAATAAGTCCTTTCATTTCGCCTGCTCTCCTTTCACATACAGTACAAGAATATCATCAATGGTTGCATTATCCACAACGGCATTTTTATATTTTCTCCTTGCCTTATCCTTGTCGGCAACAAGAACATCCCATTGATAGGCTTCCTTACGGTATGCAAGTATTTCTTTTTTGTCGAGTTTATTGAAGAAATCCGTGCCGCAGCGGATAATACCGTAATTATAACGCAGCTCGTCCTTTGTTTTGCTGAATGCCACCTTGCCATGATGAATAAAGGTAATATAGTCTGCGACCTTTTCTAAATCGGTTGTTATATGCGAGGACAGCAGTACGGAATGATTTTCGTCCTCAACAAAATCAAGAAAAATATCAAGAATATCGTCACGCATAACAGGGTCAAGACCGCTTGTAGCCTCGTCAAGTATCAGCAGCTTCGGATTGTGTGAAAGGGCAACGGCGATAGACAGCTTCATTTTCATTCCCCTTGACAGTTCTTTTATTTTCTTATTGATCGGGAGATTAAACCGTTTTAGATATTCCTTATATATCTTATCATTCCACTGCCTGTATGAAGCACCTGCAATTTTTCCCACTCTGAGGGGAGTAAGTGTCTGATAGAAATTTATTTCGTCAAATACAACCCCTATATTCTCATACAACTGCTTTGAGGACGATAGCTGCTGTCCCCAAAAGGTGACTGTACCCTCGTCCTTATGAATAAGCTCGAGAATTGCCTTGATAGTTGTACTTTTTCCCGCACCGTTTTCTCCTACCAGTCCCATGATCGTACCCTTAGGTATGGTGAATGAAACATGGTCAAGCTTAAAATTACCGTATTGTTTTGTAAGGTTATCAACCTGTAACAGAGCCTCCATAATTATTCCTCCTCATGATAAAACATCGTCAGCAGTTCAATAAGCTTTCCTAATGATATTCCGCTTGTCCGACCGATGTCGGCTGCTTCCTGCAGATGACCTTCCGCAAGCCTTTGCTGTTCCTCCTGATAAAAGTCCTTATTCAGGGCCGATACAAAGCTGCCCCGGCCTACTGTTGTTTCAATGAAACCGTCTCTTTGAAGATCTTCATATGCCTTTTGTACTGTAATTACACTTACATGAATGTCTTTTGCCAAAGCACGCATAGAGGGAATAGGGTCGCCGGTACGTAATTCACCGCTCATAATCATGGCTTTTATCTGTGAGGTTATTTGTTCATAAATCGGCTTGTTCGTATTACTGCTTATGATAATTTCCACAGTTGCCCTCCTTTGTCTGTTAATGTACTTATTGTACAAGTACATTATAATCAAATAAAACGATTTTGTCAATAGTAAAAATAAAATTATTAATAATTTCGGTTTATTTACAATTGCTTAGCCAATCCATTTTCATAACACTTGTAATTATAATGCTTATCATGTATAATAATATTTAATTTGCGAGCTTGTATAACAGATTCAGATGAAGGTTTGACCTTCATTACCTATACATGGTGGGGGGCGGTGCCACAGTTGCCGTGCCTGATCAGCAAATAAAAAATAAACGGAGGTCATTATTTTGCTCAGAATATTTAAAAATTTAAAAGTCATTGACTGGCTGTATTTATGTGCCTGTGTGGGTTTGATTGTATTACAGGTATGGCTGGAGCTGAAAATGCCGGATTATACAGCCAACCTTACCAAAGCGGTTTCATCGGGAAAAATTGTACAGTCGGAAATATGGGAAAATGGCGGCATGATGCTGTTATGTGCCTTTATATGTATGTGTGCGGCAATTGCAACAGGATGGTTTTCCTCGCACATTGCTGCAAATTTTGCTAAAACACTGAGAACAAAGCTGTTTGACAAGATTTCAATGTTTACAGATAAGGAAATGAATTATTTTACAACACCGAGTCTTATAACACGAACGACAAACGATGTTGTACAGATGCAAATGCTTATCGCCATGGGAATACAAACGCTCATAAAAGCTCCCATTCTTGCTGTGTGGGCAATATGCAAGATATCCTCCGCAAGCTTGGAGTGGACATCGGCTGCTATGATAACAGTCGCGGTAATGGTGGGCACAATTACTCTTGTAGTTTCGCTTTGCTATCCTAAATTCAAAAAAATACAGAAGCTGACCGATAATCTCAATGATATAACCCGTGAAAATATTTCCGGTGTTCGTGTTGTACGTGCATTCAATGCTGAGGATTATCAGGAGCGCAGATTTGACAAAACAAATTCAGCAGTTACCAAAAACCAACTCTTTACAAGCAGAATCATGGGCATGATGTTTCCTGTTATGTCGCTTTGTATGAACGGACTGACGCTTGCTATCTATTGGATAGGGGCTGTCCTTGTCAATAATGCGTCGAGTTTAACGGATAGAGTTGCCGTAATTGGAGATATGACTGCATTCACACAGTATGCCTTGCAGATTGTTATGGCATTTATGATGATAGTAATGATATTTATAATTCTCCCGAGAGCAATGGTTTCTGCTAAACGTATAAATGAGGTGTTGTACACCGAACCATCCATTGTCTATACAAAATCCTCCGGAGCCGAGAAAAAGCTTGGTGAGGTCGAATTCAAAAATGTCAGTTTTTCCTATCCCGACGCTTCCACACCGTGTATTGAAAATATCAGCTTCCATATAAATCCGGGAGAGACATTTGCCATCATTGGAGCAACGGGCTCGGGAAAATCATCTATTGTTAATCTGCTTCCGAGATTTTACGACTGCACGGAGGGTGAGGTCCTGCTTGACGGTGTTAATATTGCTGATTACAGCAAGAAAGAAATTGAAGAGAATATCTCTATCGCACCGCAAAAGGCTATACTTTTTAAGGGAGATATAAAGTCCAATATTACATATGGCTCGGAGGATGAAATATCCGATGACGATGAACGCATAAGCAGGGCTCTTACAATTTCGCAGTCTGAATTTGTTGTTTCCCTGAATGACGGACTCCATACGCCGGTCGCGCAGGGCGGCACAAACTTTTCGGGCGGTCAGAAGCAGCGTCTCTCAATAGCAAGAGCTGTATTTAAGGATGCAAGTGTTGTCATATTTGACGATACATTTTCTGCACTGGACTATAAGACGGATATGCTTGTAAGGCGTGAAATCCATGAAAAAATGCAGGATACGACCGTCATTATAGTAGCTCAGAGAATCGGAACAATTAAAGATGCAGACAATATACTTGTTCTTGACGAGGGACGGGTTGTCGGACTCGGAAAACACAGTGAGCTGCTTGAAAATTGTTCAGTTTATCGAGAAATTGCATTATCTCAGCTTTCAAAGGAGGAATTGTGATATGCCCGGACCAATGATGAGACGCAGACCAATGACAAAGGAAAAAGCGGATTTTAAATCGATAAAAAAGCTGATTGTATACTGCAAACCGTATTTACCCGCAATTTTCACTGCTGTGATATTTGCGGTAGGAGGTTCGGTTGCTACTATTATAGGGCCTGAAAAAATCGGCGATTTGATGAACACAATAGCTTCTGGTATCATATCGGGGGTTGATATGTCATCATTTTTGGAAATTTGTTATACACTTGCGGCAATTTATCTGACAGGCTCAGTCCTTTCCTATGGACAGCAATTTATAATGGCAACCGTAACGCAAAAGGTTGGAAAGCGTATGCGTGATGATATAGATAAAAAGATAAATAAAATACCGCTCAGCTTTTTTGATACAACGACAAAGGGAGATATACTTTCTGTTGTGACGAACGATGTTGATACAATAGGTCAGACGCTCGCGTCCTCAACTGCTAATCTTATCAGTTCTCTTGCTCTTTTTGCCGGCGTTATTTTCAAAATGTTTTCAACAAACTGGATTCTGACACTTGTAACAATTGCGACATCTTTGGTAGGATTTGCGGCAATGGGTGTGGTTCTGGCAAAATCACAGAAATACTTTATGCGTAAACAGCATGACCTCGGCATAATGAACGGTCAGATAGAAGAGGTATATACCAACCATAAGATTGTTAATATTTTTGGCGGTACAAAGCACGAAAAGGAAGAATTTGAAAAAACTAACAGTAAGCTTTATGAGGATAACTGGAAATCACAGATTTTCTCGGGAATGATGCTTCATATAATGACATTTGTCGGAAATTTATCCTATGTTCTGATTTTTGTTGTCGGAGTTGCATTTATTTTGAATGGCAATGATGCGGTTACCTTAGGAACGATTATGTCATTTGTTCTGTATTCCAAGCTGTTCTCACAGCCGCTTTCCACGCTTGCACAGTCTATGACTTCTATTCAACAGGCGTCGGCGGCAGCCTCCCGTGTATTTGGCTTTTTGGGACAGGAGGAGCTTTCCGATGAATCCGAAAAGAAAACTCAGCTTACGAAAGTACGGGGCGATGTGACATTCAGAGATGTACGGTTCGGATATTTACCGGATAAAGAGATAATACACGGTTTTTCGGCTGAACTCAAGGCAGGTCAGAAGGTTGCCATTGTAGGTCCCACCGGGGCAGGAAAAACTACACTTGTTAATCTTCTCATGCGTTTTTATGAGCTGAATTCGGGAGATATCACAGTTGACGGTATTTCCGTAAAGGATATGAAGCGTGAAAGTGTTCACGAGCTGTTTGATATGATTTTGCAGGATACATGGCTGTTTGAGGGTACGATCAGAGAAAACCTTGTTTACAATAATGAGGGTATAACCGAAAATGAGCTTGATACCGCCTGCAGTGCCGTGGGGCTGAAAAAATTCATAGAAACCCTTCCGAAGGGTTATGATACTGTTCTTGACGACAGGCTTAATCTTTCCGAGGGACAGAAACAGCAGCTTACCATTGCGAGAGCTATGCTCAAAAACTCTTCTCTATTGATTCTTGACGAGGCAACTTCATCGGTAGATACCCGCACAGAGCTTGTTATTCAAAAAGCTATGGATGAACTGATGGTAGGAAGAACGAGCTTTGTAATTGCGCACAGACTCTCCACTATTAAAAATTCAGATGTGATACTGGTAGTCAACGAGGGCAATATTGTCGAGCAGGGCAGCCATGAAACACTGCTTGCAAAGGGCGGGTTCTATTCAGAGCTTTATAACAGTCAATTTGAAAAAACGGTATGAACGCATAGTTGAGCGCCGGTTTATGTGGATGAAAAAATATAGTTTTTATGTCTTATATTTCAAAAACACATTCCGGAACAAAGGCTTACCGTACCCAAAGGCAATTTTAATAACTTTCAAAATGTTTTTATGGCTTGAAAATTATGTATAACAGAACAGCGCCGCCGTTCCGAATTTTCGGAGCGGCGGCGCGTAAGTTATAAATACTTTTTTTATTTAACTGTGATTCTGCAAACTGCTTTTTTGCCGTTTGTTGTTTTTACGGTTATGGTTGCGTTTCCCTTTGCTTTAGCTGTAATTTTGCCGTTTTTCACTGTTGCTACCTTGCTGTTTGAGGTAGTCCATGTTACGGTGTTGATTACATTTTTGCTCGGCGCTACGGTAGCCTTGAGAGTAAGTGTTTTGCCCTTACTGAGCGTCGCGGAGGTTTTGTTAAGCTTAACGCTTGTAGGAAGATTCTTGACGGTTACTCTGCAAGTTGCTTTTTTGCCGTTTGATGTCTTAGCGGTTATTGTAGCTGTTCCGACGCCCTTTGCGGTTATCTTACCGCCCGAAACGGTTGCTACCTTACTGTTGGAGGTAGTCCAGGTTATTTTTTTATTTGCAGCATTACTCGGGCTTACGGTTGCTGTTATTGTGGTGGTTTTGCCCTT
>CANRDH010000081.1 GCA_947629295.1 uncultured Clostridia bacterium | reverse complement strand
TACTGTACAGACTACTGTACTTGAGCGAGAAGCCCCCGCCTCTAAGCGAAGCGTAGGCGGCGGGAGTATGTCACTAAACATAATAATAATAATTAAATGGCTGCCGCACAGGTTAGAAATACCATATGCGGCAGCCTTATTTGTATTTAATTTCGGAAATAGAGCGGTTCACATAAAATACACACAACTATCATACAGAGAGTTATAATCGATTGATTTAAAAATCCTCTCCATTACCAATTCATCTCAATTACAGGTTTGTACCTACTATATGCGGAGCGGCTCCGGGGAGCCGCTCTCGATACTTTCTACACCACACCGTCAGGCAGCTTTATTCCGCGTGAACTAACTCGCCGCCAGCATTCAGAGCGAACGCAGTGAGCGACCCCGCGAATTGCCCGCGGGGGCACCCCGCCGGCGGCACGCCGCTATTTACCTAAGAATGCGGCGCCTATTATGCCGGCGTCGTTGCCAAGCTGTGCTATGCATACCTTTGTCTGATTTGCATTATGCTTTGTGTAACGGTCACGCTCAATTATTTGCTTAACGGGTTCAAGTATGTAATCGCCTTCCTTGCTTATACCGCCGCCTATGCAAAGTATCTCAGGCTGAAATACATTGATGATATTAACAAGACCACAGCCAAGATAATCGATATAAGCATCAACAACTGACTTAGCAAGAGGACAGCCTTGCTTTGCAGCATCAAATGCAGTCTTACCGTCAATTTTATCAAGATCTCCGTCTATGCTCTGATAAAGCAGATATTCTGATGCATTCGGAATTGCACAAGCCTCTTTAGTCATATTTATAAGACCTGTTGCAGATGAATATGCCTCCCAACAGCCTCTTCTTCCACAGGTACACAGACGTCCGCCATGCTGTATAACAGTATGTCCAACCTCTGCACCCGCAAAGTTCGAGCCGCTGTAAATCATGCCGTCAACGATTATTCCTCCGCCTACACCCGTGCCGAGAGTTATCATGACCGCATCGTTCGCATCCTTAGCGGCACCTACGCAATACTCTCCGTAAGCGGCAGCATTTGCGTCATTTTCAACATATATCTCAGTATCAAGACGCTCTTTCATCATCTTAACAATTTCCCAGTTGTGGAAACCAAAATTATTTGCAAACTCAATAACTCCGGTATCGCTGTTTACAGCCCCCGGTGCGCCGATACCCACATACTGTATATCATTAGTCGTAAGTCCCGCATTTTCAAGGGCAGTCACAGCTACAGACGCCATATCATCACAAATAGCATCCTGAGTACACGGTCTGGTCGTTTTGCAGCTCGCCTTTACAACAATATTGCCTTCCTCATCAACAACTCCGGCAACAATATTAGTACCTCCAAGGTCAATTCCAAGATAATACATGGTTTTATTCCTCCAATACAAAATAGTTATCGTGTCTATTATAACATATAGTACAAATTAATAAAAGTAATTTCTGAAAATAAATAATTTTTATCATTTTAACCAATCTTTTTTCAAATATGATGGTCAATTTTACTAATAAAAATCACGCCGAGTGCTTTAATACGATATTCCTTTTCCTTTTTCTCAGCGGTTTTGGTATCCATGCTCCTCCAAAATATGCACATACAATGAGTATGGCGGCAAGAATCCACCCTATCGGCCATGCATACCATATACCCGCCGCTCCCCAGATCGTCGAAAAATAAAAGCAAAGTATAACACGGGCAATAAGGTCAAGAAATGTTGATGCCATAAACCATATCATAGCGCAGGCACCTCTGTGCACTCCGTCAGTCATAAGCTTGATTGCAACCATCGGATAGAAGATGGATACCGTTCTTAAAAACTCTATACCTACATCAAGTGCCTTTTTGCTTTCGGATTTCATAAACAATGCCATAGCAATATCTCCCCTGCATACATACAGCACAATGAAAGGTATCGTTATAGCCAAAACCATAATAAGCGAAGCCTTATAGCCCTTGCGTATCCGTCCGAGCTTTCCCGCTCCGATATTCTGTGCGGTATAGTTTGACAAACCGTTTGACATCGTGGCAAAGCAGGTCACGGCAAAGGTATTAAGCTTGACAGCGGCCGAATATCCTGCCATCACAGCAGAACCAAAGCCGTTTACTACAACCTGTACAAACAAATTTCCGACCGATACAAAGCTGTTCTGTAAAATACTGGGAATTGCAACAAGACATATTCTTTTAAACATCGGAAAAGAGAAATGCCTGACAGGACCGTCATTTTTTATTATTTTCCCTACCCTGCGGTTAAGTACAAAGAATGCGGCAAGACCCGCTGCTCCCTGTGCGATAAAGGTTGCCCACGCAGCTCCGGCAACCCCCATACCGAGCGGTCCGACAAATATGTAATCCAAACCGATATTAAGCACGGAGGAAATAATGAGGAAAATCAGCGGTGTGTTTGAATCACCCAATGATGTAAAAATACCCGTGCATATATTATATAAAAACAAGAAGATAAGTCCGTATGTATATATATCAAGATAAGCTGCACCGTCAGCAAAAATATTCTCCGGTGTATTCATCAGGCTCAACACAGGTCTGCAGCATATACAACCCACAATAGTCAATACAATACTGAGAACAAGTACCGATATATATGAAGTATTTATTGCGGTTTTTGTTTTACTATACTGTTTAGCTCCGAAAAACTGAGAAATTACAACCGAACATCCTGCATTACATCCAAGTGCCGCCGCAACAAAAAGCATCGTGATGGAATATGATGCTCCTATTGCCGCAAGTCCGTCATCACCGCATATCTGACCGACAATCGCACTATCCGCTATATTATATATCTGCTGAAACATGGAACTAATCAGCATCGGAAATGAAAATTTCCATAAAACCGCTGCAGGCTTTCCCACAGTCATATCCGTAATCATTAATCTAACCCCTAATCATTTATTTTATAAAAAATAATCGGATAATCCCGTTTATAGAAGATTATCCAGAAAATTGCATAAAAAACGCTTTGCAAGGCTGTCAGGCATAATTACCTCCCTCGCCTTTTCAAGCGGAAACCATTCTGCTTTATCTATTTCTTTTTGGTTTATTTTATCAAGACTTTCCGAATCAACAGTACATCTGAAATTAAGCATGAGTGTATTGGTTTTAGGAAAATACTCACTTTTGCAATATCCCATTTCCTCAACCTCAAGTCCCAGTTCCTCAGAAATTTCTCTTATAACGGCATCTTCAGCATTTTCACCCTTATTGACATAGCCTGCAACAAGAACATTATTGGCAGTGCCGTATTGCTGTATCAGAAGTATTTTTGTTTTATCATGATTAAGTACTATCATACTTACCGCTGTTGAGAAACCAGGAAAACGATACTCTCCGCAATTTTCGCAGAACGGTATCATTCCCTCATCCTCAAGATTTTTCAGCACTAATTCCGTGCCACATTCGCAACAGAATTTCATATTATTCTCCAAATTCCAATCTGACATAATGCTGTCGCAGGCTGTACTTATTATTACCGACTGATAAATAATTCTTTCAGATTAACACTCTGCTATAACTTCAACCTCACAAAGAACATTTTTCGGAAGTGTTTTTACTGCAACACATGAACGTGCAGGCTTTCCTGTAAAATAATTACCGTATATCTCATTGAATTTTGCAAAATCATTCATATCCGCAAGGAAGCATACTGTCTTAACAGCTTTTTCAAGCGATGAACCCGCAGCCTCGAGGACAGCCTTAAGATTTTTCATAACCTGCTCAGTCTGACCCTCTATTGTTGTTTCCTCAACATTTCCCGTTGCGGGGTTAATAGCTATCTGACCGGAGGTATAAACCATACCGTTCACCTTGACAGCCTGCGAATACGGACCGATTGCATCCGGCGCATTTTTGGTATAAACTTTCTCTGACATAAATATCATTTCCTTTCTGTATGTACATCCGGCAATGCCGGTGTTTTTTATTCTTCCTCCGACGGATTAAGTCCCACCGTATATATAAGAAGGTCTTCATTCATCCACGATATATATCCGTCCCTGTATCCCATTCTTCTGAGCATTGCGTCAACATTATCCCTTGCACCGGAATAATCCGTGCTATCCTCAAAGCGAAGCTCTATGACATTGCTTTCGCCTTCAAGCTGTTCCTTCACTGCAAACTCCAATGCCGCCGCATCGCCCTTTGGTATATACCATCCGTTCCTTCTGAAATAATTATCTCCCACGGAATTACTTAAAGCGGTATCCTTTTCCGGTTCATCAGGCTGATGCTCCGAAAGCTTTTCCATTTCGTCCTTGAGCAAACCGAAATTGTCGTGTATAACATAAGGTTTTCCCTCTGCGTCGACTTTGTCGGTATCATCCCATGTTATATCAATATAACATTCACCGCTGTCAAAACCGGTCAGTTTATTCCAGATATGAGTGGCGGATACCAGTTCCTCACATTTCAAATCCACTCTTTTTGCAAGATATGTCATAGCATAGGTGTAACCCTGACAAACCGCTCTGTGCTCCACAAATGCACCGTAAATATCATGACTGTGCTTAAGCTCTGCGCTCTCATCGTATGTTATCCGCTTTACAAGCTCATCATGGAGTATCAATGCCTTTTCATAATCGTCTGCGTCCGACGGAACAAGGGAGATTATCTCCTTTGCCTCCTTTTCAATTTCAGCTTGCATGGTTTTATTATCCGATGCATCACTTTTAAATCTGAATTTATAGGTCTTTATGTTTCCGCCCGAAACACCTGTAATGCTAAAGCTTTCGACCCAGAAATTTTCCCTGCATACGTCCTCCCATTGCAGGTTTTTACTGTTATTTGTAACGGCAATAACAGGTTCCAAATCGCTTAGCAATGCGGATAATTCCTTATATGATTTTTCAGGAGAAGAATCATCCCAAATAACCGTTGGCACTCCGTCCGGAACACTTTCCTCATGCTCCTTGTCATTACCGAAAAAATCACAGTCAAAATACCATCGGCAGGCAACAGCGCAAACAGAAATCAGCAAGACAAGCCACAAAAGCGTACCGATGACTTTCTTAGTTTTTCCCATCCGGCTCACCTCCATACAGTATATAAGCTTTTTACAAAGTTTATCTGACCGGATACAGGAAGTTTACTGTACTATGCGGTAGCCCTTCTTTGCAAGCTCATCCTTAATCTTTTGTATATGCTCATGATTCCTCGTTTCAAGAGAAAGACGCAGATAGCAGGAATTAATATCCGTATTGAGGTCAGCTCTGTCATGGCTTACGGCAACGACATTGGCTCCAAGCTTTGATATTATTTTAGCCACTGTCTGAAGCTCGCCGGGCTTATCTGTAAGAGCGATAGTAAACTCGGCAAGTCTGCCGGTTTTTTGCAGACCTCTGTCGATAACTCTTGAAAGTATTGTAACATCAATATTTCCTCCGGATACAAGACAGCATACCTTTTTGCCCTTTATCGGAAGCTTGTTGAACAGAGCCGCCGCAACCGCTACCGCTCCGGCACCTTCTGAGATAAGCTTTTGTTTCTCGATAAGTGTAAGTATTGCCGTTGCTACCTCATCATCTGTAACGGTTATTATTTCGTCAACATATTTTTTGCAGAGTTCAAATGTAAGTTCACCCGGAGTCTTTACGGCAATACCGTCTGCAAAAGTATTGACAGAATCGAGGGTTTCTATACTGTCATTGGCAAGCGAAAGATACATTGACGGTGCACCGGACGACTGCACTCCGTATACCTTAACATCAGGGTTAAGGGATTTTACCGCATACGCAACGCCGCTTATAAGACCGCCGCCGCCTATGGGAACAATCACGGCGTCAACATCGGGAAGCTGGTCAAGAATTTCAAGGCCGATAGTACCCTGTCCTGCTATAACCATTTCATCATCAAACGGGTGGATAAATGTAGCTCCTGTTTCCTTTTGAAGCTCCACAGACTTATCGTGTGCGTCGTCATATGTTCCCTCAACAAGGCATACCTCAGCTCCATAGCTTTTGGTTGCCTCAACCTTGGAAATAGGCGCAGAATTAGGTATACATATGAGGGCCTTTATATGATGGTGGGCAGCTGCAAGCGCAACTCCCTGTGCATGGTTTCCGGCTGAACAGGCTATAACACCCTTTTCCTTTTCCTCGCTTGTAAGCTGAGAGATCTTATAGTATGCACCCCTCGCCTTGAATGCACCGGTAACCTGAAGATTCTCGGTTTTAAGATAAATCTCGCAATCATCAGAAAGATTGCTCGCCTTAATCATGTCTGTCGGTCTTATAACCTCCTTGAGGACATATGAAGCATGATATATTTTGTCTAGAGTCAACATTTACGGTTCTCCTTTATAACTTTACTGTACTATATAAAAATACCCCTTTTTTGATTAAAAGTCAAGATTTTCGCAAGTTAAATTATTCATGTAAGCAATTAAGTTAATAAATATCTTAAAAAAGCCATAACATTAGGCAAAATATATAATTTTATAAGAAAGTTTTGGGTAATTGTATTAAATAATCGGTACAAAAACAAAAAAAATTAAAAAACAAAAAATAAACCTTTATATTTTCCTTGAATTGCTGTATAATAAAAGCTGACAGGTATTTTTTGGCTGGGGATATCGAAACCCCTTTTTGATTTATACCTAAAACTATATCAATATTATGGAGCGTGATTACAATGCCATTGGTAAATGCAGCAGAAATGCTTACAAAGGCAAAGGCAGGCCACTATGCAGTCGGTCAGTTCAACATCAACAATCTTGAGTGGACAAAGGCTATTCTTCTCACAGCACAGGAGCTTAACTCCCCTGTTATCCTCGGTGTATCCGAAGGCGCAGGCAAGTACATGGCAGGCTACAAGACCGTAGTAGGAATGGTAAACGGTATGCTTGAGGAGCTTAATATTACTGTTCCCGTTGCACTTCACCTCGACCACGGCTCATATGAGGGCGCAAAAAAATGTATAGAAGCAGGTTTCTCGTCAATCATGTTTGACGGCTCCCACTA
>CANRDH010000080.1 GCA_947629295.1 uncultured Clostridia bacterium | reverse complement strand
CGGTAAGGTTATGCCTAAGTATGTAAGTACTTGCGGATGCGGAGAACCTCAGCCGTTCAGCTTTGACGATGTTCCTCCTGCTTTGCAGTCCACACCTCCCGCACCCGTTGAGGAACCCAAACCCGTTAAAAAGAGTATATTCGGCGGTAAACCCAAGGCAGAAAAAATTCCTGCTGAGCCAATAAGTGACGGGACAATAAATACTGCTTCCCCGATTGAAGGCAACGATACATGGACTTGTCCCAAATGCGGTAAGGTTATGCCTAAGTATGTAAGTACTTGCGGATGCGGAGAACCTCAGCCGTTCAGCTTTGACGATGTTCCTCAGGCTTCACAGTATACTCCGGCAAATACCGCACCGTCATCGGATCCTGTATCTCCGATTATTACCCCATCTGTTCCGACAGTTTCTCCAATAGCAGATAACTCGTCAAAAGAATATACGGGGACAGCTGTACGATATCCTGCAAATAACGGTACATCCAATGACAGTGAGGAAGAATATGATGAGGACAGCAGGATAACAGATGAAACAGAATTTTACAATTCCGCGCCCTCACTTGAATCGTACAATCCTCAGACCCGCAATAATACGGATACCAAAAAACAGTCGGGTTATTCTTACGGTACAGGCTCAGCCGATTCCAATAAATCTATAAGTAAGCCTTTCGGAGGAAATACTCCAAAGGTAGATACAAGTTCTCCGGCAGCTTCGGATAATTTGCCGCCTACGGCTCCCATGCGTTTCAGCGATTTACCGCCGGCTGATGCCTCGGAAGATGATGTGCCTGATTTTAACTTTGATAATGTCCCGCCTCCGGCTCCCATGCGTTTCAGTGATTTGCCCCCTGTAAATACCTCTGACGACGATATACCGGATTTCAACTTTGATAATGTTCCTCCGCCCGCTCCGATGAGATATGCAGATATTCAGGCAGCTGCACCGCAGCAGGAAACAGAGCCGACAAAAAAACATCCTTTCGGCGGATTCAGAAAATCTAAAAAGGAGGACGCCGGTCCTGCCGCCGATACAGAAAATGCTGATTCTGACACATGGACTTGCCCTAAATGCGGCAGGGTCATGCAAAAATATATAAGCACCTGCAGCTGTGGAGAAGCTCAACCATTTGATTTCTGATACCCGCAAAGCAAACCGTCCGTTTGACTGATTCAGACGGACGGTTTTTTATGTGTTTCACACGGGAAAATAAAAAATTATTTTGCCTCTGCAACGGTTATTTTATCAAATGCTGTGCCTGCCTGTCTATTGACAATATCCTTTATAGTTATAGCCGATGAATCGTCAAGCTTTCCTCCGTATACAGATACATTACAGCTATCGTTATTTATAGATACAAAAACATCCTCAAAGCCCTTTGACTTTATCTCGCTTTCTATATCACTTTGAGCTTTGATATTCTTCGCAAGCCGTTCAGCGGCAGCCACGGCATCCTTTTTTGCACTTTCACTTGAAGACGCTGCTTCGATTATATCCGAAAGCGCTTCAACGGCCTTTGCATCGCTTTGGGAGCGCTTTGTCCTTTCGTCCGCAAAATGTCCGTTGTCCGCACCTCCGTTTTCTGCGACAACAGGCTCTGTTTTATCTGTTGTTTTTTTGCTTTCTTCTTTTTCCGTTTCCGACTTAGACGTCACCTCAGTGTTAACATATGTTGTCTGGCCAAGCTGTTTCGTTGAGCTTTCCTCTGTACCCGCAACGGTTACAGGCTCGTTTCCCGAAAACTGCCAGTTAAGATATACCGCTGCACCAAGCGCCACAACCAAAGCTGCAATAACAAGCTGTCTTTTTCCGAATGTCATTATAAATGCCCCCTGTTTATGTTTTTATATATTCAACTTAATTTGCTTACACAAATATGTGTTTCAGAAATGTCAAGTGCGGCAGAAACAGCGGAAATTATTCTTTCCCTCACATTCTCATCTTCGCCGCCTTCGCATACTACAAGCACTCCCTTTATCTGCGGCATAAGCTGACCTATGGTAAGTGCTTTTTCAGAGCCGTCGTTCTGACGTATTACAATGCATGATTTTTTCTCGGTATTCTGTATATCCGCATCCTCGCTTCCGCTGCTTTTTCGTGAGGTTTCTCTGCCGTTCACATCAACATCAGTCGCATATACGTTTCTTACCGTCCCCTCAAGCGTCACCATAACCTTTGTCCTGCCGACGCCGTCCATACTTGCAAGCATATTCCCCAATTCCTCGCTTATATTGCTGCGGTAATCCTCAAGCTCAAAGGAAGTGGGAATATTGCTTTGCTCAAACTCCTCGGCATCTGCATTTGCGCCTTCTGAAGGCTTAATATATGACGATATAAAAATAAGAAATATTCCCAACAGCCCGAGTATAACTATTATACTGAGTGCCCTTTCATTTCCGAGCAGCTTGGAAATCATACCTTTGGGCGGTTTTTCCTTCTTTATATCCTCGTTTTCCGCTGTTTTATCATTCATAAGTCTACCTCATTATATCATTGCTCATTCTCCTGCTTATATATTATGCCGCTGAAGGTACATTAATGATTCAATATATACTGACACTACATTCTATACCAAGCTTATTCCTTATAAGCTCCTCTGCTGTGGCTGCTTTTTCCTTATCTGCATTCTCAAGGGTTACGGCGGCTTTTATGGATTCTATACTGTCATTTTCGTCTATATCTACCGTTATCAGGGTAACAATAGGTTTTATATCGTTCTCTGTAAGAGTTTTTTCCACAAGTCTGCCAATCTCGCTTTTCAAAATTTTCACCTGAGCCTCTTTCATCCCATCATAGTCCTCATCATACTTATATTCCGTTTCAAAATCCATACTGCCGAATTGGGTAACTGTGCTCATAATGGGGGCTATTATAACACAAAGCATGAACAGGCCAAGTACAAATCTTACTGTTTTTTCGAGACTTGAATTACTTGTCAGAATTTCAACAATACAGGCAATAACGGAGCAAACAGTAACCGCCGTTGCCCATGAATATACTCCCTCCATATTTCCCTCCGATTTATTCTATTTTCCGACCATCAGAATTATAACCGTAGATATTATGAATATGGTAAGTATGCAAAGAAGAATTGCCGTAAGCATTGAGGCTACTGTAGAAATCGTCCTGTATACGTTCTTCATCCTTCCCAGTCCCAGTACGTCCGAAACGGAGGATAGCAGAAACAGTGAAAACTGCCATATTATACATTCTATAAGTATCGGCAGAAATATACAGGCTGAGGCTATTATTACGAAAACTCCCGCTCCCGATTTGAGCAGTTCAAGGCTTCCGCTGAATGCGGTTATCGTTTCACTCAAAACTCCTCCGACAACCGGAACAAACGAGCTTACCGTAAAGCCCAATGCACGTCTGCTAACATTATCAAGTGAGGATGACACAAAGGTTTGCGCTGACAATACTGTCACAAATATGCTCATAACCAAGGTAAGCACCCATTTTGCACATTTATGTATCATTGTGCATAATGAGGACAAATTAAGCCTCGGCGACAGTGATGAGGTCACAGATAATGCAAGAAACACATTCATGACGGGCGCAATAATCTTTGAGGAAAGCTGTGTTATGATTTGTCCCGCACCCATAAGCATTGTATAGTATGAGCCGGCGCTTATCTGATGACCTGAAGACGCTATAAGTCCTGTCATAATCGGAACATAAAGCAGGATGAACCCCGAAGCACCGTTGATTATTTCGACTGCCCGTGATATCATACTGCACATAGGAATTACTATCGCTGTGCATATACAAAGTGCGCCGACAGCCGAGCTTACTCCCTCAAGCGTTCTGTCGCTGACTGTTATATTAGTACCCTCCACAAGTGAGCACAACAGCATTATACCAAGACAAAGTGCAAGAGTACCCAACGGACCGGAGGATTTTTCTCCAACTATTTCAGCCGCCTTATTAAACAGATTTATACTTTTGAGTGAATCTATACTTTGATAATCAAATGAGCCTATTCCCATATCCGAGAGCATATTCTTTGTTTCGTCCGGAAGGGATGAATATAATTTGTCCGCCCCGCTCGCCTTAAGCTGTTCGTCATACATTTCGGATGTTTCATCACCGGTATTATCACTTTGAGTATTTGCGGCACTTACGGGTATACTCAAAAAACAGGCTGACATAGCTAAAAGTATGAGCAGTATTATTCTTTTTTTCATTTTCTCTCCTTTTACTGCAGCAATGACGTTGCCGTAGCCAGTATTTTTTCAAACAGCGGTAAGGATATAAGCACAATGGTAAGCTTTGCGCCAAGCTCCACACGGGAAGCAAGGGATTGCTGACCCGTGTCACGGCAGCAATCTGCCGTAAAGCGGCAAAGAGCGCATATTCCTGTAGTTTTTATAAGTATTGAGCCGTAATCGGAGCTTATCCCCGCACTTTCAGTCAGCTTATTTATTTCATTGATAAACGGGGATATCCGGAAAAGCACCGATAAAAATATCATTGCGCCGCCCGCTATTGCAATAACGGCTGAGGTTTCGGGGGAATATTTTTTCAGCGCAACAGCCGTCAGGGAAGCAACTATGGCGACTCCGCATACGGAAAGTATATCCATCAAAAACCGAACAGCGTTTCTATCGTGGTGAAAAGGTCGGATATCTGTTCGACAAGCATCAGAAGCACCACGATAAGACCCGCAAGAGTAGTCATCATAGCCTGTTCTTCCCTCCCCGAACGGGAAAGAACAAGGCTGAGTACCGCCACTATTATTCCTATGGCAGCAATCTTAAAGATAAAATCCACATTCATTTTGTACCTCCGCCGTAATCTGTTATATCCCACTTATAATTTAATAAATTATCCCATAAATTTATTCAGATTATAATTGCCGCTGCCATAGCTCCGCAGAAGGTTCCTACAACACGGTAAAGACGTTTTTTTGTATTGGTTTCGGGCTGAAGCTCCGAAAGCCTTTGCTCAGCCATTGTTTTATGAAGCCGTATTTTCCCTATTTCCTCCTCAGCGCCCAATGAGCCGAAGCCCTCAGAAAAGGAGCATATCATATCAAGGTCGCTATCTGAAATAAGTTTACGCCTGCAGGACTCACGGGCGGAGTCACACCATGCCGAAGTAAAATCCTGCCCCTTATTCATCCTGTCAAGACACTCGGCGATCATTGGCGACATAATCGGAACAGAATTTATGCTTCCGAGTATTTCGATTATATCGGCATTGCAATAGCTTATCATAGTTTCAGTCTGTGTAAGAAAGACAATATACTGTCTTATAAAATCGGTCTGCTGCTCAATTCGTCTTGCGGCGTAAAGACCTCCGAGAGCGCCGCAGAATATAAGTACTATTCCCCCGATTATTTTTAATCCCGTCATATTCCCATCACCACTTCCTTTAAATTTATCACCTCCGAGCATACGCAGGGTTTATCCGAAGAGTCAAGAATTATCAGTGTTCCGAATGCTCCTGTTTCAAGGAGCCTTTGCGCCTGTTTTCTCTGCATGAGCGAATGATAATCCTGTGCATGAATCGTAGCTATGATATACGCCCCTGCATTTGCACCCTGAGCGACTGCCTGTGCGTCCTCCTGAGTGCCGACCTCATCGCATATTATGATTTGCGGTGAAAGTGAGCGTATAGACTGCATTATGCCGTCACCCTTCGGGTATCCTCGCAGAACATCGGCAAGACCGAGATCAATTTCACTTTCATCACGATATCCTCCCGAAAGCTCTCCCCTTTCATCTATAACGCAGGTACGCATTATCCTGCACCCTTTACCCAAGGATAATCTGTAGGCTATATCACGCAGAAGCGTGGTTTTTCCTGTCGAGGGCGCTCCCGCAATAAGCACGCCTCCGCCAACAGGCACTATATGCGGCATAATTCCAGCCGCCACTCCGAATATCTGCCTTGATATTCTTACATTGAGTGAGGTTATATCCGTTACCGTGCTTATTTCTCCGTCCTTTATTTCAGCTGTTCCGCAAAGGCCTATTCTGTGTCCTCCCTTGACGGTTATATAGCCGTTTTTTATCTCAGTCTGACGGCTGTATATTGAATACCCGCAAAGCTGCTTGAAGGTATCGAATATATGCCGCTGTGTGCATACAAACCCCCGTTCCGGGGTATAGACTATACTTCCGTCCTTACATACAAAGAGTGTGTCCGTTCCGTCGCTTAGAGCGACAGGCTTTCCCGAACGCAGTCTTATTTCCTGAATACCCTGTTTCTTGACATCGGATATTCTCATCAGCACCGCCGAAAGCTCGCCGCAGAGCATTTGTGCCGCCGAATCAAAACATTTTGTTTTATTATTCATTTACTTCTTCTCCTTGCTGTTAGCCGTTCGCTTTGATATTAAATCTATATTAAGCTGAAAGCTATTTTATCCCAAGAAATATAATCACATATGTTTAATATTTTTCCTCTGAATGTAAAAAAACGGGGCAACCCATAAAGTTACCCCGATTTTTTTCAAATCCCTGCTTAATACAAAATTATTTGCTTTTTCTTCCCAACGCTCTTTTATTTATTTTACGAGCACTGTCATCAGCATTTGAGGCTGCACAGAATAAAGCCATACATACTATTCCGAACACTGCCCCCACCAATATTCCTATAAAAAATTCTGCCATTTTTCGCACCCCTCATTTTTATTGTTGGGTATACTTAATATATATGCAGAAAAAACAGATATTATTCTTTTTATTTTTATCATTCGTATTCCGATCTGTCAGCCTGCCCGAACACATCCACCGGCACTCCGAGCAGACTCATGATCTCAACATATCCGTCATAAACCTCATCTCTCGAAAAACCGCCTGCCTCAAGCTCATCATCGCTCATTCGGTTAAGCCTGCGGTAAAAATCCGAGGCAAGCTCTATATATTTATCGGAATATTCCATATTATCAAACAGAAGATCCTCCGCCTGACCTATTTCACCGTCATTAACAAGCGCACACAGTTCTAAGTATGTTTTATCCGTCGATGTCAGTGAATCTGTATCTTCAATATTTCCTATTATTTCATAATTAATATCTTCCTCGTTTTTCTTGAATACGACATTAGCGATAAACCTTGTCATCAT